>JAJSZT010000099.1 GCA_030272815.1 Deltaproteobacteria bacterium | reverse complement strand
TACTGATAGCTATCCAATGTCATTGGGAGAAATGATCAACCTTTATAAAAACAATGAAATCTTTATAAACCCTGATTTCCAGCGATACTATAGGTGGACACCGCACCAAAAAACAAAATTTGTTGAGTCGATCCTGTTAGGTATTCCAACGCCTTCGATCTTTGTTTATCAAAGAGAAGACGGTATTTGGGAACTAGTCGATGGGCTACAAAGAATATCAACTATCCTTGAGTTTACTGGAAACTTGCGTAATCAGGATGGAGAAGTAAAACCCCCACTAATTCTTGAAGGTACAAAAATGGTCCCAGGACTTAAAGGCATTGTGTGGGAGGAAACGGAAGATAATACTCTTACTCTGCCAGATCCTTTGAAGCTTCATTTTAAAAGATCCAAAATAAAAATTGAAATTATACAGAAGGAATCAGACATAAACGCAAAATTTGAAGTATTTGAGCGATTAAATACTGGAGGCTCTTTTTTGTCTTTTCAGGAAGTTCGGAATTGTTTGCTAATTATGGTCAATAAGGATGTATATAATTGGCTGTGCAAACTTGCAAAAAATCAAGACTTTCAAGATTGCCTTTCAATTACGGATAGGCTTTTGCAGGAAAGGTACGATATGGAACTTGCTCTTCGATATTTGGCAATTACTCACTTCCCATTATATAGAAGGGATGTCAATGAGTATCTTACAGACAGTCTAATGGAGATATCAAAGAACATTGACTTTAATCTTGAAGGTGAAAAATTGAAATTTGATAAGATTTTCAATCTACTTAATTTAGCCGCTGGCGATGGTACATTTAAAAAATTTGATGGGAGTCGCTTCAAAGGAAAATTTCTCGAATCTGCTTATGAAGCTATCACAGTTGGACTGTTTGAAAATTTCGATCAATGGGACCATGAAGATGTTAATTTACTTAGATCTAAAATTGAAAAAATGTGGATTGAAGAAGATTTTACAAGCAACAGTGGATCAGGATCGAATGCCCAAACTAGAATCCCCAGATTAATTCCTTTTGGGCAAAATTATTTCAGACATGAGTAAGAAAAACAAAACACTCAACCAATTTCTAGATAATTTAGACTCAGAGTATGCTTGGCGTATCAAAGAGCTAAGCGTAATAAAATCAAAAATTCCAAGAGACACTGGTACTACTACAATTATTGTTTTACAGAATGCAATGCTTAGAGCAGGTGTCACATTGTTATATGCTCATTGGGAAGGTTTTATAAAGGCTGCTGCAGACAACTATTTAAATTTTGTTTCTCTTAGAAGATTGAAACACAGCGAACTACAGCCATGTTTTATAGCTCTTTGTATAAGAGGTAAATTTCAAGGACTTGAGTCAAAAAAATTTGAATTACAGAAACAAACTGTTGAATTCTTCTTAAATGAGATGGACTATAGAGCTTCCATTCCATATAAAGGAGTTATAGATACAAAAAGCAATTTAAAGTTCGATGTTTTTCGAGATATTTGCGTAATAATGGGAATAGATTGGAATCGATACAGTTTAAAACAGCACCTAATAGATAATCAACTATTATACTATAGAAATACTATCGCACACGGTAAATATTTAGCACTCGATTATACAAGCTTTTCATATCTTTATGATGTCGTTGTTGAACTGCTTCGGAATATTAAAGATGATATTGTAAATGCCGCTGCAACAGAGCAATTTAAGCGTTTACTAATCTAGGTAACCTTTTTAAAAGATATCTGCTATTCACGACAACAATTTAATAGCCCGAAAATTTAAGATTTCCAGTAGATATATTCAATAGAATTGTTCGATCTTGGCGTTATGACGTTGGCAAGATATCTGAACTTCAAAACTTCTGGCGAGATAGCCTTCAAGGGGGTTATCTGGTTTTCTGTTTAATATCCAAATTGTTGAAATATACAGTTAGAAAAGCTGTTTTTTTTTGCTAATTTTTGGTCAACAATAATGAAATCTGTGGGAATAGTCAGAAACTATATAATAACTGGTTGGGCGACCAGAGACACCACATCTTCTCAGGCTAAAAAGGGTGAATATAGACATCAATTCGTCTAAATAATAAAAATTTTGAACATAGATCCCCCCGTACATACAAGAGAAATGTATGAAATCCACGAGTGGGAACATGCATGTGTAATTCTGCGAGGTGATTTACCGGACGAGAAGGCACTAAGCGGCAGAAGCCGGCAGATGAAGCCCCTCCACAATCTTTTTTACCGGTTGACAAATATTCATGGTCTAATGTATTTAATTCTGCATTTGTAAGTCGATAATATAACAGTGTACAAATATAGAATTTTTGTCTCTATTAAGTAAAGGGAGGCTCGCCATTAGCAGCTTATTTTTAGAAGGTACCAACATCCTTATTAGGGGTGCATGGAATCAAGCGATCCTGCATCCAGACTGGCTCGTAAAGCATGTTCCGTCTTTGTCAGAACCGTCATCCAAGCCTACTCTTGAAATGATGGTCTTTCCATTTCATGTCAGGGTGGTTTTTGAGGATTTTTTTATAAAGCCATCTCAGGAATCGCTTACAATTGAGCCTAGAAGAGATGATCCTGAGATTTTTAAAAAAATTTCAAAGATCAGTGAAGAAATCTATAGTCAGCTACAGCATACTCCAATTACAGGCGTCGGTCACAATTTTGCATTTATCCTGGATGCGGAAGAAGTTTTCATTTCATCTCACACAGTTTTAGATGAAACTGTAAAAGATAATTTGCCTGACGAGTTGAGTGCTATGCTTGGGCCTGACATGGCTTCTAAACTGAGTTATAGTTTTAATTTTACCGACAAAGGATATACTCTCAATCTGACGTTCGACAATGCTGAGGATGGCACACGCAGACTAAATTTTAATTTTCATTATAATCTTAAAAATAAACCACCAGAAGAAGTGAACCAGGTTTTAGCTTCTTTTTCTGAAAGCTATACCATAGCTGAAAAAGTAAAAGATGCGATGATCAAAGAGGACTAATAATGACGTCTCCTGAAAGTACTCCCGAATATCCAGGCGGTAATGATTGGGTTAAAGCTAAAATCTTCATAGAACCAGCGGAAAAGACCCTGTTTTCTCAAGTTGACGCTGTAAGGTATGATTATGTCCTTATTGACAATAACAAAATCATACCGCGACAGGGGCTACCGGAATACACCAATCTCTTGCACCAAAAGGCCGGGAAGAAAGATAGTGCGGTTGCTAAACATCTTGATCAGATGCTTGACAGTGCACCTTTTCTTGATGAGTGGGAAATAAAGGGCATCCAGAGACCGTCTCAACAATGCAGAAAAAATGCACTTTCTTTAGCCCAAGAAATTTTCAAAGAGTATTTCTGTTTGCCTGTAAGAATAGCATCTTCCATTGAAGAGGGTATTATGCTGGTATACTTTGATCAAAATAAAGCTCGCAGCCTTAAAATAGAAGTCTATAATTCCTTAGAAATTGCCGGATTAGTGAACCAGAACAAGTCGACAAAATTGTGTATCGATGTGAATAACAGCTCTGATATAGAGCAACTGTTTCAGGCTTTTAAAGAATAAGGATGACTGTTCCTGAGCATTTACACATAAACGGACGCACAGAAGATCAGAGTTTTACAGAAGACGATCAACTCTATAGAAGTTATACATTTGAAGAATATGATTTTTTAGAGGATTCAATAAAGACAGAGACCGTTAAATTCCCCGACTTTTCATGCAACTGGAACCGGTATTCTGAACCAGTTGATGTAAGATACCGATTGAATGGCAGAAAAACTGATGGTTGTTATTCTTTTAATGTGACGACAGCCAGGTATAAAAAGATAGCAACATCTGTACATGATCCTATTGATCATCCGGAATACCCAAATTACTCCCATACAGAGATACGTGTTTGTCGAGAAACAGACCCTCCTAATTTTGTCCCGCCAAAAAACAGAAAACTTAAAAGTAAGAGTAAAAAGCTGGCGTATCGGGAGAATATGGTAAATAATTTGAGTATTGAAATTAAAGCATCTAAATAAATCGCTCATGATTCAATACTATGCCTTACAAGGCAAATGCACACGGACGGTAAAAAAGTGCGGCTGTTTTTGACGTTACAGATATCTGCTATTCACGTAACAAATTGAAACACTCTAGAATTTGTGATATACAAACTCTATCTGCATGAGAATAGTCTGATTCTATATTTGCGCAGTTGGCAAGTTATGTACATTTTTAGGTAGCCTTGACGGATTCAACATGTTGTGCATCCAAATAATTTTCTAATAACATATTATGACTTTAATCCATTCCAATTATCAGACCCTCTAAAGCCTTCCTTATTTCACTCGCTCTTATCTTATATGTCTCTGAATGTGTGTAAAAAATGTAATAGAATTTATGTGATTTGCTTCACAATTTCTTATATTTGTTGTGAATCAGCACGCTTATCTTCGCTATGCAATTGATGTAACTGTTTTATATTTAAGGCATAATTTCATCTGGCTTGTTTTTTGCGTTAGCTAAACTTGTTTATATCAGCAATTATAGGTGAAAGTTGCCCATTTTGAACGAAAATAAAAACTTACTCGTAGGTTTTATATAGTTATCGGAACTTACTCAGAGGGTAGCGGTAGAATGCCTTGATTCATTTAGATAGACTAATTTTCAATCTATCTAATGGAAGGAAGAAAGAAGTAGATTAGGGATAGGTGATATTTATTCAAACGCCGCCACCTGTCTTCTTTGTAATGAAACAATAAAGTCAAGGAACAGGCGTGATTACAGTGTATGTAAATGTGGCAGTCTGTCTGTAGATGGAGGAGGTTGGTATCTTAAAAGAGGGTTTAAAACAGAGGACTCTTTTGAGAACAAGGTCGAATATTATGATGATGATGTGGTATTTGACTAGAAAGGAGGACATTATGAAAAAGCTTAGAGTATTACTATATACGGTATTATTATGTTTTGTTATGGTAACGGTAGCATATGCTACACTGGTAGTTCGTGGCACTGACTCTGTGGGCAACCAATTAATTTACGATACCGATCTTGATGTTACCTGGTATGATTATGCAAAGTCTTTTTCTAACTGGTATACTCAAAAAGTCTGGGCAGATACTTTAACAATAAATTTCGAAGGTAATATTTATAATGACTGGCGATTACCATCAACTGTTGATGGAGTCGAGTTTAGTCATTATAAAGGACCAGAAACTGATGGTAGCTATACCTACACCAGTGGTTATAACTTATACAACTCTGAAATGGGACACCTGTTCTATATTGGACTTGGCAATCAAGGACATCTGGATACGGCAGGAAATTATGTCGGTGACGGAAATTGGGGATTAAACAATACTGATAGTTTTCAGAATTTAATCAACTGTACTTACTGGTCAGGTACTGAATTTACCTATTCTGGTTCAAGAACCTATGCATGGCTCTTTGATTTTACAAACGGTACTCAATCTACAACGCGTGACCTTTACAGTATGTGTACAATTGCAGCATGTCATGGCGATGTAGCAGCACCGGTGCCTGAACCTTGTACCATGTTACTCTTGGGTATTGGTATAGCCGGTTTAGGACTATACCGTAGAAAAAGAGGAAGGAGACAATCATGAAAAAGAATATTTTAGTAGGATTGGCAATCGTAATGCTTATATTTATTATGAGTGGGATATCTGAAGCAGTATCAATAAATCCAAACGTAGCTCTTTCAGGAACTGCCACTCAAAGTTCAACACATATAATGGGGGGGAGCCCCCTTGGACCACTTTAGAGCTTATAAGGCAATTGACAACATTATTGCTGGTGAGACTAATATGTCCCATACAAGCTATGAGCTTTGCCCTTGGTGGGAAGTAGATCTGATAGATGATTACATCATAGACGAGATAGTTATATGGAATCGTATTTATCCTGGTGATGATACTGTTGAAAACCGATTATTTCCTTTCACACTGTATATATTAGAAAACGACAGAAGCGTGGCCTGGAGCGAAAGTATTACCCAATTTCAAAACACTCCTTTGGTGTTTTCAATCCCTGACGTTGTCGGCCAACATGTTAGAATTCAATTAGACTCCCAAGAGTGGCTAAATCTATACGAAGTACAAGTTTTTGCTCAACCTGTACCTGAACCTTGTACTATGTTGCTTTTAGGTACTGGCTTAGCCGGTTTAGGACTGTACCGTAAAAAGAAAGGAAAGGTATAACAAAGAGAACTACAAAGGAGAGATTATTATGAAAAGATTGATGATTAGTTTAACAATAATCGTAGTACTTTTGGCAATCGGCAGAATTGCTCAAGCTCAGGGAGCAATTTCTTATGAAACTACAATCGAATTGAACAATACAACCGGTATAGATGCTTCAGTGAACTGGACTTCTCAACATAGGGATACAAACTATAATGATGTGGCACTTTATGTCAGTGGAAGTAACGCATGGATGAGTGGGGATAGTCTGCTTAAGTTCAATTTAGAGTCTATTCCATCAAGTGCAATTATTACGTCTGCAAGATTTATTTTAACTCATTGGCAGCCTGGCGGTATTCAAGGGTATGGTCACCATTATTTATATCAATACATGTGTGATTGGTCTGAAGATTCTATCACATACAATATCTCTAAATTCTGTCCAAAAGGACCTTTGTTAGCTAGTCAATATATGTGGTATGCTATAGATTCGGAGTTTAATAGAGCCATTCCAGAGTGGGTTGTTCAAGGCTGGGTTGATGGAAGTATTGACAACAACGGTGTCTATATGGGTTTTTCCGGATGGGGTTGGCACTATTATCGTTCATCAGAATTCGACGATCCTAACGAAAGACCTAAACTTATCTTGACATATGACCTTTATCCTATAGAGGTATTAGTTGATATCAAACCTCAAGCTTGTCCAAATCCAGTCAACGTAAAGTCGCAAGGAGTTTTACCGGTAGCTGTACTTGGTACTGAAGACTTTGACGTAACTGAGATTGATTTAGTATCTGTGCGTTTAGCAGGGATTGTTCCAGTACGAAGTAGTATTGAGGATGTAAACGCAGATGAATTTGATGATCTGATATTAAAGTTTGACACTCAGGAAATTATAAGTACCCTTGAAGAAGTTGCGGATCGGGAAGAGTTGGTATTACAACTTACAGGCGTGTTATTAGACGGAACGCCTATAGAAGGAAATGATTGTATTACCATTCTCTCTAAAGGATAAAAGTGCTGGTATAGGAGTAACTATCGGTACCTTTATTTTAATGTTAATGATTAGGAAAAAATCTGCAAAAGAAAGGGGGTGTTCATGACACCAGCTCTTTGGTTCTATGTTACGTTTGCATTTTCTACACGGAAGAAGTTGTAGTGCCTTCTGGTAACATATTGATTTCCATTGATGAAGCATTCCTGGATCTGTCTCACTTCAAACAATATGATTTAACCGATTATGGGCACAAAATACGCTCTACAATAAAACAATGGACAGGCATTCCTGTTTCTATTGGCATTGCCGAGACCAAAACCCTTGCTAAAATCGCAAACAAGATCGCTAAAAATTCTGTAAAAGCAGAGGGTGTTTTAAACTTAACAGCTTCCCCTTATCAAAACAGGGCACTTGAGATAACAGATGTTGAAGATGTCTGGGGTATAGGACGCAGTTATTCCAGGTTTTTGAAAAAATATGGTATCCATAATGCCCTGATCAATGCCCTGCAACTTCGTGATGCTGATGACAACTTTATAAAGAAAAGAATGGGCATTACGGGAATCCGGCTGCTTAAAGAACTGAGAGGGGGTCTCCTGTTATGCTTTGGAGCAATTCCAGTCTCCAAAGAAAGGAATAACCGTATCCAGGACATTCAAAAATTCAATAGAGTCGCTGAATGACCTGAAAGAGGCTGTAGCTGCTTATGTGTCTATTGGAGCTGAGAAGTTGAGAAAAGAGCGTTCTGTTGCAGGAGTGATGATGGTTTTCCTTATGACCAACCGTTTTAAGAAGGAAAATTATTACGTCAATATTAAAACCATAAAGCTTCCTGTTGCAACCAGCATCACTTCTGAGCTTATTCATTATGCACATGAGGTCATTGAAGGGATTTACAGAAAAGGACACCTATACAAAAAGGCAGGTATCATATTCAAACATTTAAACCCTAAAAACCAAATCCAGGCAGATCTTTTTAATTACAAAGATTTCAAGCGTTCAAAAAAGCTCATGCAGACTCTGGATAATATAAATAAAAAGATGGGCTCAGATACTTTAAAATACGCAGCAACAGGTTTAACCAACAATCAAAGATGGAAAACGGTATTTAAAAGGCGCTCACCTTCATATACAACAAATTGGGATCAGCTGCTTAAAGTGTCATGAGCTATCAAGGTTGCTCAGGAATTAAAAAGCGTAAAATTTTATGATTTCAGTTGAATATCAGTACCAAAATTGGTTAACTCTTGACTTATTATCATGGCAAGAAATCTGAAATATTTTTATAGTATTCTAAATACCATTCTGCCATGTGGCACAGCCGATTTAAACCAGCCCCTTAAATTATTACATAGTAGTACTTTTCTCTTTTCTCTTGACATAAAAATATCTATAAGGTAACAGAATCTCAATAATTTCGCCTAATAGATACTTTCTCCAGCTGAATCTGTTCTGTACGTGACAATATCGCTTGCGTCTCTGATATCTTGCCTAACTGCACATTTTTAAGATTATTTTTGAATATGATGCTCGTTTCCACCTAACATTAGCCCGGAAAGTGGTGAAATTACGATGGAGTGCCCCCTCAAATTTTGCCTATCTCGCTCCTGACAGAACGGAGACGTTCTGCTGGAAGGTAGTATAGTTTCGTTCTGTAAAGCTAAAAATGTATAGGATGAAATCCTAAAAGTCTCATGAGGAGGATCAATGATGAAAAGTAAATCTAAATTGTCAATAGCTTAACCTCTACTACGAATAATGATCTTTTTAATGCTGTTATTAGATGGAGCAGCTTATGGGTTCAGTGGATCTGGATCTGGAACTGCTAATGATCCTTTTATCATTACAACTTGTATACAACTGCAAGAGATGAAAAACGATCTAAGTGCCTACTATGTGATAGCAAATGATATTGATTGTTCGGGCACTTCTAATTGGAATGATGGCGCCGGCTTTGAGCCAATAGGTAAAATTTTCCCTTTTAACTTCACGGGAATTTTCGACGGACAAA
>JAJSZT010000098.1 GCA_030272815.1 Deltaproteobacteria bacterium | reverse complement strand
TTTTAAGAAATTTGTTGTGGTTACTTTTCTTGGTTTGCTTTTCTTTTCGCCCTCTTTGGCTCTGTGCTTGGAAGAGGTTGTCAGGTGTGACTTTGATTCAGGGGAGGCGTTTCCGTCATTAATTGATGGCGCTAAGGGCAAAGGTGCCTGGTTTGATGGGAAGTCTTATTTCAAACCGTTTCCGGATAAAATTAAAGTTCCAGAAACCTTTACCTTTCAAGTCTGGGTTAAGCCTGAAGCGTACCTTGGAGGATATCAAGGAATTTGGGGATTTGTCGGAAGATTGTTGCTGAATTCTAATGGCGTATTGAAATATCAGGTGGGGGGAGAAACCCTGCAGAGTATGCATCGCCTTGATTTCTATAAGTGGTCACTGATCACTGTGACTTATAATGGAAACACGATACAATTATATGTCAATGGGGAGTTGCATGCAAATGCGGTTTTATTGCCAATGTGGATTGAGTGTGACCTTTCCCTTGGCAAAGCACAGTATTATTACTTGGGAGGAATTGATGAAGTGGCATTGTATAGTGGGGTTATGAGTGATTCTGAAATACGGAATTATTACACCAATTCATTGCCGGAGGTCAATTTAGATAATTTTCAAATTATAATCAGGAATATCGACACGGTTGCGCCTGAAATCAATTTCGAAAAGGTCTTCTTTCCCAACTTGGATAGATCACATTCTTCGAGACCATTTCTTTATACAAATGTGAAGAGTTTGACGCAACTAAAAAACGATGCAGACCAATACATGGAAAGATACAAATCAGGGACACTTGATGACGCTCAAAGCGCGCGGGCTTGCGTGGCGATGGCAAAATACGGCGTTATTGGCCAGAAGGAATCTTATGTACAGGTTGGTGTATCCTTGTTAATGAATAGGGTTGCCAAGGGTACAGGTAGTGCAGATGATTGCCACACAGACCATTACCGTGGTGGCTATGGGTTTTACAAGTACTTGGAAGCTTATGATTATTTATGCAAATCCTCATATTTTAGTTCCGACAAAAAATTGGCCTGTAATGAATTTTTTCTTGAATCCATAAGAAAAACCTCTGGTCATTGGGCAAGTCAAAGTTCAACGAATCACGGTTTTGTTGAGACAACGGCTGGCATTTTAGTTGGGGTATGCTTAAAGGAGCCGGGATTGATTGGCTGGGGATTAGCTAGGCTCATCGCCCATTTACAAAGTGGCGTTCTTTGTGACGGTTTCTGGTATCAGAACTCAATGCTTGTTCATAATATGGTTGTATCGATGGTGGACCTGATTTCAGAGCCCTTGAAGAATACCGGGATACTTATTGAACATATAATCGTTCCTGTCCCTGAGAATGGGTCAAGAGATATATCCGGTTGCATGGAGAAGACCTTTGTTTTGATGAAAAATCCTTATATCAAACTTGCGACGCCAGATAGAAAACTTCCGTGTATGGGATATTATGCACGCAGTAGCACCTACTTAAATCCCGTGAATTATGAGAACAACTTAATCAACCTAATTAAGCCGTTTGATCCTTCTATTACTAGTGATAAAATATACGAACAGATGGACCTTCAACAGGCTGAATCTACAGTCCTGCCTGACGCAGGTTTCGTTGTATTGAGGAATGGAACAAATGAAACAAAGAAATGGGCCATGATATATTACGGAAATCACGATGATGTTGTTCATCATGTGGACAATCTGAATATAACATTGTGGGCTTATGGCCGATTCATCTCAGCAGATTTTCCAAGACTCGTATCTGACACTGGCGGGTCTTTTTATCAAGACTATGTCAGGCAGGCATGGAGTCATAATTGTGTCGTTGTGGATGGAAAACGTCACAGCACAAAGCGTGGTGTGTTGGATTACCAGGGAAACCGTGACGGATTGGAGATCGTAAATGTTAGAGGAGACGAAACCTATGAGGGTGTGTCATGGCGCAGGATATTAGTATTGAGCGATCATTACATAGTATGCATTGATAGATTGTCATCAGAGAGCAGTCATACATATGACTGGTTTTTTCATCTTTTTGACGCAAAAAACCGGGTTCGTGTCACCGAAGGAGAGATCAAAGAAGTATCGATTTCTTTATCGGAGTATCCATATTATTTTGACGTGTCATCCTATGATCATGGAGGGAAATTCTCCTTGCTTATGGAGGATGAAATATGTAAAATCAAATTTATTGCTTTGAATGGTGATAATAGCGAAATATTCGTTGGCAATATTCCCACAAACTATAATAATGACGGAAAACTCATTGAAAATGTAGCGAATTTAGTATTCAGGAAAAAAAGTAATCAATCGCTTTTTGTTAACTTCATCGAAATGTTCAAAACTGATTCTGTTATTTCAGACGTTGCCTTGAAAGACAATAAGTACCTAACCATTAGGTATACGAATGGATCTTATGATGTTATTGAAATTCTTGAGAATGATATACGGGTAACAGCAGGGGGGAGTCAATCACCGCCCAAAAATTTGAAATTGGTCGGTGCTCAGTAATCACAGTGCGTTGCTGCTGTTATCTCGACAGTCATAAGTTTTTCAAGAAAGGATAGACGCACCTCTCCCATATTGCAACAAAAAAGCAAGCAGAAGGGAGCATCCGCAAAAAAATAGCAGGTGTGAATTAAGACCTGCTAAAATCTGAAATCGTTTATGTTTAACAAAATCAAAAAATTAGGTGGTGAGAGCGTTATATATGGGTTAGGAGACGCTCTTTATAAAACGGTAACATTCTTTTTGCTGCCAATTTACTTAAAATATCTCACCCCTTCAGACTATGGTGTTCTGGAATCTGCTTTGGTCACGAGAAGTCTGGCCATCCTATTATTATCACTGGGTGTATCGAGTGCTTTTTTTCGATATTACTTCAAAGCTGGAAGCGAGCATGAAAAAAAGTTAATCTTTAGCACAAGCTTTCTTGGTTTTATCGTTCTTCAGATACCTCTGCCATTGTGTTTCATCTTTTTCAATAAGTGGATATCCAATTTAATATTGTCTTCACCGGAATATGGAATTTATTTTGCTATTGTTGCGGTGAATATTTTCTTAATAGGTTTTCGCATGGTTCCTTTACAGCTATATAGGGCAAAAGGTCAGGCTTTGAGGTTCAGTATAATTATGCTAACTGTGGCTACGTCCACCATGATTTTTAATATAGTCTTTGTAGCTTTTATACACCTTGGAGTTATGGGAGTGCTGTTGGGAAATTTGTGCGGAGGGCTGACAGGTATTTTGCTTGTGATGCCAACCGTTATGAAAAACTTTGTATTTCGTTTCGATTTTAATGTTGCAAAGAAATTATTTAAATATGGTGTTCCATTAGGCATGTCACAATTGCCGATGGCATTAGTACTTATGTCAGATAGATATTTTTTAGCGCATTTAACTGATTTAGCAACATTAGGCATTTATTCAGTTGGATATAAGTTTGGAGCTATCGTGAGAATCGGTGTCATTGTACCAATTTTGAGAGCTTGGAACCCCTTTCTATTTGAATATGGTGATGGTAAGGACGCTCCTCAATTATTCTCAAAAGTAATCTATATTTATTTTTTATTATGTATGACTGTAACGGTTATTGTGACTCTTTATGCCTCTCCGATTATAAACATTATGGGAAAGAGTCAATATTCCTCTGCTCACAAAATTGTGCCATTCATATGTACAGGAATGGTTCTTATGGGACTTGCGCGTATGCTGAGAGCAGGTATTTTGTTATCCGGAAAAACTTATTTAGTCGCAATAATCATGATATTTACTTTACTGATTAATTTTGCTGGAAACATGTCGCTCATTCCAGCTCTTGGGATGCATGGGGCCGCTTATTCCTTTCTTTTAGCAATGACTTTTAATATGGTATTGTCTTATTTTGTTGGTAGAAAAGAGTTATTAATTCCTTTGGAGCTACAAAGGATGATTAAACTTGCACTTTGTAGCATAAGTGTAATTGGAATTGCCTATTTCATTCCAACACTAAATATTCTAAAAGATCTTACTTCAAGAACGTTCTTTTTTGGTTTATATGTAGTTCTTATCTTTATAACAAAGTGCATATCAGAAAGCGAAATAAAAACTTTAAAAAATAAAATATTTGGGCGCAAATCTTTGGCATTTCCAAAGTTATAATATTGCTTCTATAACTAATGAAATACAGTTATAAGTATATTCATAGAAATATCAATTTTAGTAAGGAATATAGTGTGACACAAGATTTTAAATTTTTAGAAAATCCAATTTTTCTGCTTGGAGTTTCAAGGTCGGGTACAACATTATTGCAGAGCTTACTTGATTTCCATGACCAGATATTAACTATTCCTGCGGAACTCCACTATTATCTGGATTGGCGATATTGCAAATACCTTTATGGTGAAGCACCATCCCAAGTTCAATTGTACCATTATTTCATGACCAATACCGATTTAGGCCATTTTGGCGGTTACGTGCCCGTTGGTGCTGGGGACGTCTACGATACAACATCAATAAACGAAGCAATATTCAGAAAACACCTGTACAATTTTGGCTCTGAATTCCCAAGTTCCAGAGAATATCTGCAATTGATTGCAAGAGCCTTGGCTCTATCCTGGCCTAATTTTCATACATCAGCTTGGAATTTCAAATACTATCTCGTCGGCATGAACGTTTTCTGCATAGAAGATATACTGTCTGATTTCCCCACAGCAAAAATTATCATAATGGATAGAAATAAATGCGATGTCTATGTTTCATGGAAGCAGTTCCTACTCAAGAATACTACTGGATATTATAACGCAAAGTGGCGAAAATATCCAAAATGGCACTTTAGGAAACCTTTTATGTTAGACACCATAATGGGCAGAATGATTTACTCAGCCAAAAAAATGATAGAATATAGAGATAATCAAAACGTTTACGTGGTACCTTTCTTAGACTTGATACACAATACCGAATCTGTTATGCGCGATTTGGCAAACTGGTTAAACATAGAATTCAGCGGATCGTTATTTCGAAGTACAATGGCTGGTAAGATTTATGGTGGAAATAAAACTGATGGCACACATACTCAAGGGGCTATCGACAAACTTAGTATTAATAGAATAACAAAAAAGAATCTCAGCCGCATTGAATACATAATGTTAAGAAGGATATTCCCAGAGGATATTATTTGTCACACTGGAATTGATGAATGTTTCAAGCAAAGCGGTAGTAACATATTGAAGTTGGTTATCGAATTGACAAAGCCCCTTGACCGGGAATTTTTTTTGAAATACAGGACAACAAGATTTGCTCTCCTTTACTTTACTCTTATGCCTTTTATCTACCTTAAAAATCGATACATTATTCTAAAGCATATACTGATGGGGAAAAGCATTTCCCGGCAAAAGCAACCGTAGTATATGTCTTCAACATGAGCGAATATTTAAAAAAAAGATTTATTCCGAAATATCGACCCGTTTTTATTGTAGGATATAGACGTTCAGGAACCACTTTATTACGAAATGTACTGCACTCTCATCCAGAAATTGCAGTGGTTTCAGAGTCTCATTTTATAGCGCACTTTTATGATACTATCGAACTATATGGCGACTTAAATGATGACAAGAATTTAGTGCGGTTAGCCACTGACATAATTTCAACAAGACGGTATAAAGGGAGAAATGTAGATACAGTCATTGATGATGCGTTTGTCAGGAGAGTTTATCCAAAAAACTTGAGATCGGTTCTTCAAGTACTGTATGAAGAATACAGCGCGAAGTTCGGAAAGACACGGTGGGGTGACAAAACGCCATATTTTCTGTACAGAATTCCTATGCTATTAGACCTATTTCCAAACTGTAGAATTATTCACGTGGTTAGAGACCCACGGGCTGCCATTTGGTCGCAAATTAAGGCATTTTCAGAATATGATGTGTATCAAAATGCTACAAAATGGGTCGAAGGAATGTTGAAGTTCGACGATGCGAAATCCGAAATGGCCGAGGACCAATTCTTGGAAGTTAAATACGAAGATCTTGTGAGAAATCCTGCGAATACCTTGGCAAGTATATGCAACTTCGCGCTGTTGGAGTATGACGACCAAATATTGCATTACTATGATTTCATCGAAGATGATATTGGCCATGCTAAGTCCTCCTTGCATCTTAAGCCAATCTCTATTCGGCATATTGATACATGGAAAAGCAGCCTTTCAAAAAAGGACATTTTGAGGATTGAGTCAAGTGCAGGAAGATTCATGAGAATATACGGATATGAGTTGATAAATGATGACAATGAAGAATTGGCTGAGTCGATATTAAAGAAAGCTCTGTACAAAACGATTTCTTATTGCAAGACGAAATGTAATCTCTACAACTTTGTAAGAGGTGTATTATCCTTATTTTTCAGATTCCTATCAAAGATAGGAGTAGTGCTAATTAGTTTCGATAGAACTCAATCAATCGGGGCTTACATCCTTCGTAAAAGAATTAGATGTGCCGTCTTTGACAAACCGAGAGAAAAAAAGACGCAGATAAAGCAACAATAAATGAATAGTAATGAGTAGATGAGATATACTGGAAAAGAATTTGTTGAGGAAACGGAGATAAGGGGCGCGATCAATCATGATCGCTCTTTGAGTAGGTAATGAGCACGAATTCTCTTTAGGCAACCATATTTAACATGAAGAAAGTATAGCGAGAAAGAAAAGACTTATTGCTTTTTTCTTGCCACAAGAGGTCAATGGCACTATGCAGCGTATTAAAAAACTTGGCGTACAATTGTTATATGTAATGTTCCTTCCCTTTTTCTGCACGAAAACGTTGGTAAACAAGTGGAGGCGAAAAGCTTATGCTTTGTATGTGATAAGAAGGCTCAGAATGAAACCGGGGTATAATGTGCAAATCAGTGAAGATTTATATATAGACCCAACAAGTGAAATCAAAATTGAGCCGAATGGAACTTTGATCATCGGCAAAAAAGTCAGACTTAAGGAGTTCAGCAAACTAGTTGTAAAGCAAAATGCGAAATTAGTTATCGGCAAGAATGTGCATCTGGGAAGACATGTAGATATATCGTGCTGGCACAGAATTACGATTGGTGACGATGTGATGTTTGCCAACATGTGCAACATCCATGACCATCAACATAAATTTGATCTGAAGTCATCCGTGAGGCATGGGGAGTGTGACCAATTCCGAGAAATCACGATCGGCAAAGGGGTTTGGATAGGTTGTCGAACAGGCATTATGGATGGCGTCCATATTGGAGATTACTGTGTGATTGGAGCTAACTCGGTTGTCACAAAAGATATTCCGGCTGGTTGTCTTGTTGCTGGAAGTCCCGCAAGGATTGTTAAGTGTGAGAAGGTGATATGACCGCTTCGCCTTTTGTGACCGAACTGAGGCGACAGACGCGCAAATTCTGAGGCATTGATTGTTTGTTGATAACCACCTACATAGGAAGCGTATAATTTCAGAATGGAAGAATCTTATTTCCATATAGGTCTTCACAAAACCGGAACGACTTACCTGCAGAGGGCCGTTTTCCCAAGACTAAAGGATATCAACTACATATCCCAAGAAAAAATAGCTTGGATACTCAGATCAATCGCGACACATGATCCGCTTATTTTCGATTGCCAAACTGTTAGACAACGACTTAGAAACTGTTTTAGAATGGGAAAAAATTTGATTTCAGCAGAGTCGCTATCCGGGAATCCGTTTCTTCAATATATGAACCGGTCTTATATATTAAACAAAATACACGGCATGTTCCCAAAGGCAAAGATAGTTATTTGCATTCGGTCCCAGGTGGAGATTCTTGTTTCGCTATATAAGCAGTTCGTGAAGATGGGGGGGACAAAGAGATTTAGTGAACTCATAGAACCGATTAAAGATTTGCGTGGGCCTCAATATGATTATTTAAGTTTGAAAATGTTTAGGTATAGTTTGTACTTGAGAAAAATAGAGGAGTATTTTGGCTCCGGCAACATGCATGTATGCGTCTATGAAAATCTGGTGAAGGATGCAGATAGGTTTTTACTTAATTTGCTGTCCTTTATGGATGTCGAGATCGTTCCCCAATTTAGTTCCAAGCGGGAGAACGTGAGTCCACATGATTCAGAATTATACATCCACTTGGTATTGAATAGGTTTTTTCAGTCCCCGAGAAATGTATGTGGTATTCCAAAGCCGCCCAGAGGCTACCCTTTTCTATGTCGTTTATTATCGCGCTTTACATCGAAAAAACATGATTGGCTAATACCGGCAGAGTTGAAAAAAGAACTCAGGAGTTATTACAGGGAAGACAATGAATTAATTGACGTAAGATACGACCTTGGGTTACAGCGAGATCATCGCCAAGAATACTTTTAGAAAAGCCCTGTTTAAGTAACCAAAGTGAAACATACCAGATGCCAAGCGGGATACAATCTATAACTCGTACATTGAGAGGCAAATTATACCGGCTTGAACGGAGGAAGCTGTGGAGTCAATTAAGGAATTAAAAAAGATTTGCGAAAAGAAACATGCCAAGGGTGTGAGCAAACCCAGCCTATACGCAAAATATTTCATACGAAATATTTCGATTTACGTTACCAGGGAATTTCTAAAAACAGACATTACAGCTAATCAAGTAACTGTCCTGCAGACAGTCGTCAATCTGGTTGGTGCAGGAATAATTGCCTTTTCCGATGTATGGTTGACTTTATTGGGGGTTCTACTTCTTCAGCTTGGATATGTTCTGGATAACGTTGACGGTGAGGTGGCTCGGTACAGGAAGTCGTTCAATGTAAATGGCCTTTATATTGATTTGGTGAACCACCTAGTGTGCATCCCTGCGATGTATTTGGGGATGGGGTTAAGGTATTACTTCCAGGGACATGGGCTTCTATTTCTTGTTTTGGGTATCTTAGGATTTGTATGTAAGCTTTCACCTTCAAAGCGAGCCAGGTGGTCAACCATAGAATACATGACTAACAAGTGGCAGACACCTGCTTACAACTTCCATAACCTGAAAGGAAAACACGAAGGGAAATCCAACGGCAAGGACGTTAAGAGTACTGCTGGATCGAAAAAGGATAGCGCAAAAAGAGTCAAGAAAATAATCAGCGGCTATCCATCGAGCATGAATCTATACTGCGTTATGCTTCTGACAGAAATTTTTGGCGGACCGCAAATAACCATTTGGTTGTTAACTCTGTTTATTGCCATAGGAGCAATGGAGATTGTCTGGGAG
>JAJSZT010000097.1 GCA_030272815.1 Deltaproteobacteria bacterium | reverse complement strand
AAAGAAATTCGATTTAAATAATAATCTTTCATGAACTGCATCTCGCTTGGCGTGAAATAAAGTCGCCAAAATCTCCACTGCCCCTGTTCCCCGGTAAGAAATAGTAGGCGATTATGATATTTTAGGCTAATATCAACAAGATCCTTTAGATATGATCGAGCGTCTTTAATATTTTTACTGTCGTTCAGCCAAAAAAAAGGAATTTCTGGCCAATAACCTCCGATCGCATTGGAAATATTAAAGGTTGTTGATGTATATCGATCGAATTTGTTATGTTCGCCTGTAGTAACAAAATCCATATAAGTCTGAATAAATGGCGAAAAATAGCCTTTATGTGTATTGTGATAGTTTATCCAACCATCGTCGCCAAATAATTTCCTTAATTCCCGTGCTGTTAAGTAGGCATCCAATGGCCCTCTATTTGAACAGTTCAGTAGACCATCTAAGTAAATACCGTCAATATTATATTTATTTTTCAAACGTAAAGCCTCTGGTAATATTGAGTGGCAATCCATTTTCAACCCATTAAAATACACCGCAACCAACATACCGTTAGCATGAGCAGTAGTAACAACTCTCTTAAGCTCTTTTTCATCATCTGCTATCCATCTATTATTCACAGGCCACGAGGCATCATCTCTCCACAAAGGCGTATTATCACCATCACAATTATTATATGGTTCTTTTGAGCAGTCTTTTTTATTCACATACCGGTTTTTCCAAACCCATTGATGCATTTCTAATACCTTTGCAAACTTACTATACTCTTTAATCTGTTCATCAGAAGGGTAACGTTGTATATGGGAAGAATAATGAATGACCGGCCATTTTGAACGTTCCCAATCAAATTCACGAGGAGGGCATACTCCAAGAAATAATACTGACATGTTAGAATCTGAATCTAACAACCACTCCTTTTTTTCAATCGTAACACTATAGTCAGTTGAAGTAATCTTATCAGGAGGCATAATAGCAAAACCTCCCTCATTATCCAGAGCTATCAATCCGCGATTGAGAGAATTAATTTTATGGTGAATGGGAGTAAAAAATAATTCAATTTTAATTTTTTTCACATTATAAAATCGAACAACAGAATCCCCGGAAATCACGATACTTGCGGTTTTATCTTTGTCACCCCAAGCATATTCAAATCCTTCGTTATGGGGTTCCTTTTTTAAAACAGAAATAAATTTGTCTGAAAGACTAACTTCGGCTAATTTCCGCTTTTTCCCAATACGCTGATATATTTCCATCGTACCGGAACTCTTATTTATCTTAAAAATTGCACCAGTCGTTGAAAGATGAATACAGTCATCATTAACTACACGAACATCCTCAATTCTCATTCCTTTTATAACATCATTTTGTGTGCTACACTCTGCTTGTCCCCATCCGATGCCCAATACTGTGAGAACAACAATGATTACTGCACGATATGCCACTCTTTTATTCTTTTTTATACTGTTTGATACTACCAAATTGAACATATAATCCCTCCTGATAGGATAGATCTTTTTTGAAATTCAAATTACAAAAGCCAATTAATACTTACATACGAAATCAATCATATTCCCCTAAAATTTATATACAATGTAACATTCATTTTCATAAGCAACGTTAAATGCATCAATTTTATTTTTGTGATATTTTTTATTCATAATGACGTAATCAATTTTGTATTTACTTGATAGAGCATTTAGCCGTTCCGCTTTCATACCATAAAAGGTCTGACGAAAATTAACATAAGATTTTTTGAGGACACTTAGATTTTCTTCCATAATATCAAAACCGAACTCTGCAAGCCTCTTTTTCCCCTCAAGATATATTTCATAATCTGAGTTATATGCAAATGAAGCATAACCCCACTCCCTTAGATTTCCGAAACTGCTTCGTTCTGAAAAGTCTCTCCAGCCATAGTAATGAGTAGGATCAGGCATAAATAATGCGTCGTTTGCAGTATTATTTTTTGCCCATGATTGGACATCCATATATGCTGAGGCTGTTTTGGCATATCTGTTGTGCCACCTTAAATAATTATTTCGTTCAAGGTACCAAATCGTTGATAGTGATATTACAAAGAAGATATTTATGATTAATGCAGTTACATCTGCATTCCTTCTAAACCTTTGTTTCATAACTATAGATGCAGTAATAAAAGATGCAACTAAATATGGAAAAGAAGGAGAAGCTTTTAAGCCACCCCCTCTTAATAAAAAGTCAAATTCATGAAACGGATTAAAAAATTGTAATGGTGTCCATAAGTATTCAAAGATACTATTTACGATTTTAGAATTATCTTTAAAAATGCATGTTAATGTGAGCAATAGCAGTAGAATGAATGCAGTAAAATAAAATGTTTTTACAATTTTATCATTAGCGGAGTTTGTTTTGAGAGGCCCCAAACGCCCTTCTTCTCTTATATCAAAGTATAATAAAAGAAATAATGGCAATACGGCAATTCCCGGCTTGGCAAAAACAAGGATCAACAAACTATAGACGGCCAAGAATACCGAGAGCATATTGCCGCTACTTATTTTTCGGAATAGATACCAAATTATATATAAGACTCCAAAGAAAGTTATTAGGCCTGTAGATCTCTGGAGTGATATTTTGATTAAGAATGGGATGGGATAAATGTCCGAAAAAATGATTCCAATCACACCCATGCCCAGGCACGCTATAGAGCCGATAATTATCTTCAATTTTTTTTCATTCTTGATATCCTGATATCTTAAGGCCATAAAATAGAAAAAGATTGACAATAGGAATGGAAAAAATACTTTATTAGCCCTATTTGTAAACACTCCCAATTTGATAGGATACCAGTGATGGCTGTGAAACTTCGTTGCTTTGACCCATTCGTCCACTGGAATACCACCAGATGCAATTGATGCGTTGGAGATTATCATATATATATGTGGGACAACCAAGACCAAAAAGACTAATATTCCAACTATGACAGATTTATCACGAAACAATCGCGGCTTA
Organism: Deltaproteobacteria bacterium; assembly: GCA_030272815.1. Taxonomy (GTDB): domain Bacteria; phylum Desulfobacterota; class Desulfobacteria; order Desulfobacterales; family ETH-SRB1; genus B13-G4. The sequence goes on along the minus strand of JAJSZT010000097.1, from coordinate 6,218 downwards.
ATTAAAAAATATGCGCCAATAAATGCTAAAGCTGTTAGCGGTCATTTATAATGACCCAGTAGCGGACAATAAAACTGACCCACCTCAAACAATTAACTTTTACAGGCAGCATAATAAGTATTGGCATTATAATTAATATGTTGCTTAAATTCCTCCTTATTTTTCAATAAGGAGGAACAGATGAAGAGGTGGAATATGATTCATAAGATTAAATTGCTCTATGATGATGGCAAAGGATACTCTATCCGTGCCATTGCTAATGAACTTCAGGTATCGAGAAATACAATCCGAAGATACCTGCAAATGAGTGAGGAAGAGATCTGCAGATATCTTAAAAACAGGGAGCGGACAAAAGAACTTGATCAGTATAAAGAATATATTATCTCTCTGCTTGAAAACTATGAAAAATTATCTGCTGTTAAAATCAAGAGAAAACTTAAAGCCAAGGGGATAGTTTTAACTGTCTCTAACAGGTCTGTAAGGCGCTACGTGAACAAAGTCAGGCAAAATATAGCCGTGAAGCAGAAACGCTATTATGAACCTGTTATAGATATGGTTCCAGGAGTTCAGTGCCAGGTAGATCCTGGAGAAATCAGAAATGTGCCTGTTGGCGATAAATTTATCACTGTCTATTTTGTAGTATTTGTTCTCTCCTTTTCACGACAAATGTATGTTGCGGCCTCTAAACGGCCAATCAATACAGAAATGTTTATCAGTATGCATGATGAGGCCTTTAGATACTTTGACGGTGTTTGCGAAGAATGCGTGTATGACCAGACCCGGCTTGTGGCAATCAGGGAAGAGTTCCGGGAGGTCTGGTTCAATGAAAGGTTTTATCAATATGCTTCAGCTGCTCGGTTCGATATCCGGGTATGTGAAGGATATGACCCTGAAAGTAAGGGCAAGGTTGAATCCGGTGTAAAATATGTAAAGAACGATTTTTTCTATAGCGACACATTTGATTCTTTTGATCAGCTCAAGACAGATCTTTTCAGTTGGGTGGATACAGTTGCAAACAACCGCATTCACGGTACAACAAAGAAAAGGCCGGAAGAAGTTTATTCTCTTGTTGAACAGCCAAAAATGAAGCCTTACCTGCAGCCCGGGATGATTTTTGATGTTAAGGGTCAGAAGCGGACTGTGGATAAAACATCTCTGATATCATACAAGTCAAACAAATACTCGGTTCCCATGATTTATCAGTCATCCACTGTAATGATAAGACAGGACAGTACGAAGCTGATGATTTACAATCCTGAATCCAGCGATATGATTGCCGAGCACGATATTTGTGAGGGCAAAGGGCATATCATAAAAAACACAAACCATTATCGTGATCATCGAAAACGCATAAAGGATCTTGAAGAGGATATAGCCGAGATTGTTGGAAATGAGCTTGGGCAAAAGCTTTGTACTATTTTAAAGGCTTCATCTCCTAAAATTTACAGAGATCAGTTCACAGGATTAATCAAAGTTATAAAACAGCATTCTGACAAACAGGATATCAATAATCCTCTTGGACTATTGGCTGAGAGACCCCGTCTTACAGTTACGTTCATAAGAGACTATCTGGAGGCTTTTTACAGCAACAGGGAATATATGTCTTTTTCATGGCCGGATAATCAAGATCGTCGCTTCGATGCATTAAGCAAGTATAGTATAGTGTCGACATCAGGAAATTATAACAAGGAGGTTATAGCGCATGAACACATTTGAAACAGTCATAAATAAATATAACTCTCTGCGCTTTAACTCCATCGCAGTGTCTCTAGAAATGCTGGTCAGCCAGGCTGAAGACAATGAAACCTCTTATCTACAGTTCGCGGATATGCTTGTAAGCCATGAGCTGAGTAAAAGGGATGAAAACAGAGTTAATCTCAACATGAAGCGGGCTGGGTTCCCAGTTAAAAAACAGATTGAAGAGTTTGATTTTGTATCCCAGACTACTATTACAAAAAAACAGATCAATCGGCTGCTTGATTTTTCTTATATCGACAACCGTGAAAATATCGTTTTTATCGGGCCTCCTGGTGTTGGCAAAACACATCTGGCCATCGGTATCAGCTACAAATCGGTCTATGCTGGATACAAGGTTCTGTTTACTACAGCCCTTGAACTGATTGAGATGCTTGATCTTGCTGAAGCAAAAGGAGAATTGAAAAAGAAAATCAACACGATATCAAAGTTCGACACACTTGTAATTGATGAACTGGGCTATTTGCCCATGAACAAACAAAGCATGTTCAATTTTTTCCAACTGATAAATGCTCTGTATGAATATCGCTCTATTATTATAACTACCAACAAGGACTTTACGAACTGGGGTGACTTTTTCTTTGATGACAATGTAGCCGTTCCGATTGTAGACCGCATTATCCATCATTCACATATTTTTATGATGGGTGGAGAAAGCTATCGGCTGAAACAAAAAATCAACTTAAACTATAGCACGTACCGTATATGATGATTCTAAAAATTATTGATAACATATTGTAATTAAAGAAGTTAAAAATATAAACCCGCATCAAGATATACGGGACACGCTATAAGTGCCGGGGGGTGGGTCAGTTTTATTGTCCGCTACTGGGTCAGTTTTATTGTCCATTGACACTAAAGCAAAAAGTCCCATGTTCACGTGGCAATAAATAGATAAAGCCAAAAAGATAAAGCAGGGGATGTATTTATTCCTCAAGAAAAAACCAAGCGCAAAGAATCTAAATGCGTTTGCATATCCATAAAATAATGGAAAACTAAGCAGCGAACCATAACCAGCCCCAAATCTTGACAAATTTAGACCGGCCAGATTACTAAGTGGAATTATAATTACTGAAATTAATGTAACAAATTTGTTTTTAAACAGGGTTTGTGTCAGAAAAGCTACAGATAATAAGAAGAGAAGCGTTTGAATGAACATATAGGGGTACATGGTAGTTGTGGGACTTACTCCACAATATTTGGCGAGATAATAATATACTTTCATAGGTAAAGAAAAGTCATATTTCCCAACACCAACCGCTTCCCAGTTTCTCCGAAAGTTCTCAGAGTGGAGCTTTTCAGCCACATAATTTTGAGGGCTAGCACCGCCCCATGCAAGTTTAAGTTCTATGTCTTTGGTGTTATAATAATAGATGATGCAGGTTAATGTAAGCAACCTTGCGGGACATTAGTTTATAAGTTCGGTATAACCACAGGCCTGATAGCTCCAGGATAATGATAAATAACATGATCCCCTTTTGTCCGAGCATACACGCATCCAGACATTTCAAAAATCTTGACCTGAACTTGATAATGAGTCGGCTTGATTTTCATTAGACAGCCACTTCGATAGGTGTAAACCCAACCAACTCTTTGCGCACGCTCAATACGTACGGGACGGGGGACATCAGATTATAAGTTCGCTATCCCTTCGTTGTTTTTGTACTGCTTAAATGGCCATATAAGATAAACAAAGTGGTGATCTGTTGAGTTGCTGGACTCCCGATCGAGCCTGGAATAAGAAGTTGTTGTGAAGGGTCACGGCTTCATTATGATTTTTTTTAATTAGCAAGGTTCTGCCGACTGTTCCAAAAATACGCTTGTCCTGTATTTTCAAGATCTTTTTGATCAGGGGGAACCTTGTCAGCAGCTCATTAAGTTATATATAACTTTCCTTCCGATTTTGTGTAAGACCTCGAAGTAGTAACTAATTATATCTCCTTAAATTTTTTAAAGTCGTTTGGCCTTAAACTGAAGAAGCTCACAATTTTTCTTCCCGCTTCACCTTCGCCATATAAATTCAAATTAAAATCTATCTGCTTCATCATCATCTCTTTATAATAACCATAAATACGTTCAGTATCAGTTCCTGACACATTATTGCAGCCGTTTTCCACCAGTTCCACCCATTCGGTCTCATCCCTCAAGGTCACACATGGTTTCCCAAAAAAATAGGATTCTTTCTGGAGGCCTCCGCTATCGGTCATAACTATACCACATCTCTCCAGAAGATAGACCATTTCAAGATAGCCGACCGGCTCTACAAGCTGGAGTTTGAAGTTTGAAGTTTTAAGCTTCAAGTCTTGAATTATCTTTCTGGTTCGAGGGTGGAGAGGAAGGATAATGGGAATCTCCTGACATATTTTCTCAAAGGCTCTGAAAATAGATTTCAGACGCTCGGTATTTTCTGTATTCTCCGCCCTGTGAATAGTGGCAAGAATGAATTGTTGCGGAAGGTCGAACTGGGGCTTTTTGGCATACTGTTTATAGTAGAGTGCGGCATCAAGCATTACGTCGCCGACCAATGCCACCGTTTGTGGCAGATTGTAAGCTGGTGAGTTCTTGAGTTCTTGAGTCGAGGAGGATGCGTTTGCTATGCCTTCAGCCTGGAGGTTATTCACGGCATTTTGGCTTGGGCAGAAAAGAATTGTCGATATGTGGTCTGTCAATACGCGGTTAATCTCTTCGGGCATCTGACGGTTGTAAGAGCGTAATCCAGCCTCCACGTGGGCTACAGGGATATGAAGCTTTACTGCGGCCAAGGCGCCAGCTAAAGTTGTGTTTGTATCACCATAAACCAGAACCCAATCCGGCTGTTCCCTGATCAGAATTTCCTCGATTTTTTCCAGCATGCGGCCTGTCATGGCTCCGTGGGAGGTGCTATTGACGCCAAGGTTGTAGTCAGGCTTTGGAATATCCAATTCTTTGAAGAAGACGTCAGACATATCGGCATCAAAGTGCTGGCCGGTGTGGATGATGATCTCGGTGATGGGCCGCGGGTTCGTCCCAGTTTTGTTCTTGTATTCACAAATAGCGCGGCTGACAGAAGCGGCCTTTATAAATTGGGGGCGTGCGCCGATTATGGTGACGATTTTCATTATTTAATTGTCTCTCACTCCAGATAAACAGGTTTCACATTTAACGGGGCGGGCAGAGATCTCAGAGGACACAGAGAAGAATTAAATAAAAAATTAACTCTGCGCCTCTGCGAGAGACTTCTCTTTAATGCCGGAATCGCATTTCCGATAAGATTTGCCGCAGACCGCGCATCCCATCTCCTCAGTCAACCGCTCTCCGCATTCACATATCCATCCTGTCTGCGTTGCAGGATTACCCACCATTAGCGCATGATCAGGCACATCTTTTGTTACCACAGCGCCGGCCCCGATAAAGGCATAGCGGCCTATGGTTACTCCGCATACGATGGTAGCATTGGCGCCTAAGGTTGCCCCCCTCTTTACAAGCGTGGGACGTACCTGATCCATCTTTCTAATTTCAGCGCGAGGATTATAAATGTTGGTAAAGACCATGGAAGGGCCGCAGAAGACGCCGTCCTCAAGTGTCACACCTTTATAAACCGAAACATTGTTCTGTATCTTACAGCCCTTGCCAATGGCTACGTCCGGGCCTATTGCGACGTTTTGACCGATGTTGCAATTTTCCCCTATGTTTGAGCCGGAAAGGATGTGGGAGAAGTGCCAGATTTTCGTGCCCGGACCGATTGTTACGTTTTCGTCTATTTCTGCTGAATGATGCGCAAAAAAGCCCTGACCCCCGCCCTCTGTTTTCTGTTTTCTGACTTCTGATATCTGACTTCTGATATCTGACTTCTGTCCTCCGCCGGTCAGGAGACTTTCGGATGCCTTTTCGAGGATTTCGAGCACTTCCACCCCATTTTGGGCGTTTGCTATCTCGACGGGAGCGCCGTTTAGATGTTCCACAAAGTACTTCAGTTCTTCTGTAAGAGGCATAGTTCTGTTATAGAGAATGATTTCTGTAGGACCATCGCGCTTGATCGGCTCTCCTTGTATCCAGTCGATTCCCTTTTCATAGAAAAGTATGTTTTTGTCATCCGAAGAGTCCTCGTAGGAGAGCATCCCTTTTGAACCCACAACCACCATTCTGTGTTCCTTGAACGGATGCAGCCAGTTCACAAATATATGCCCCACTATGTTGTCTGGATAGGTGAGCACTGTCATCGAGGAATCATGTATATGCGGCTGCAGAAAGGCGCCACCGCGGGATATCACTTCTATGGGGAGACTCCCGATGAAATATTGAAAAATCGATATATCATGAGGCGCAAAACTCCAGAGGATGTTTTCTTCTGTTCTCACTGTCCCCAGATTCAAACGGTTGCTGTAGATATACTGAAGCTTGCCTATTTTCCCCTTTTCAATCAATTCTTTGATCTTTCGGATAGCAGGGTGGAATAGGAGAAGATGGCCGACCATCAGGTTTAC
>JAJSZT010000096.1 GCA_030272815.1 Deltaproteobacteria bacterium | reverse complement strand
GAAAATAGATAAAAATGGCAAAAAGAAAAAAAGTATCAAAATTATTATATCAAATAAAAGTAACCCTGACAGGAAGCAAGCCACCAATTTGGAGAAGATTAATTGTCAAGAATAACATTAGATTAGATCAGTTGCACTCCGTTTTACAGGTTTCCATGGGATGGTTTGATTGTCATCTGCACCAGTATATACTTGGAAACTCTTATATCGGAATTCCAGATCCGGATTTTGAGATGGATGTGATTGATGAGCGCAAGATTTATTTATACGACCTTGTTTCCAATCCCAAAGACAATTTTACCTACGAATACGATTTTGGAGATGGCTGGAACCATAAGATCGTTCTAGAAAAAACTTTGCCATTAGATTTTTCCGAATCCCCAATAGTAATCAAGGGCAAGAAGGCATGCCCACCTGAAGATTGTGGAGGCATTTGGGGATATTCTGATTTTTTGGAGGCTATTCAAAACCCAAAGCACGAAGAACACGAATCTATGCTTGAGTGGGTTGGTGGAGAATTTGATCCTGATGAGTTAGATATTAAGCTTATTAATAGTCATCTGAAAAATTTGAAATTATGAGCTCTCTTTACATATGCATATTCAGTGCAGTTATCCATCTCGTCCTTTGGTGAAAATCATCACCCTATACGAACCAGACGTAAAACTGTGGATTGATTTCAAGATTAGGAGGAACTAAACATGGGAACTCATATTTGGAAAGAGACGATGGTTGAACAAAAAGTCACTTACACGCTTGAAGTAGATGATAGGTTCGTTATTATTGAGAATGTGCCAGATAGAGTGTGCATAGAAACTGGAGAGCGATTTTTCTCGCCAAAGACTGTAGAACAATTGCAGTAAACGATTTGGGGACAAAGAAAGCCTCGCCGTATCATTCAGACGCCTGTATTTGAGTTTGCTGCGTAGTTTTCCCAGTCCCTCAGCCCCACGGCTTGCGGGTCCGCACTGAGCGTTTCACAAAAAACCCTGATCCCTGAACCGTTTTAAAAGGAGTTCATCCTATGTTAAAAAAACTGTTAAAGTCATCTGCTGCAAAACTTTCACTTTCTGCTCTTATTATATTCATTTTATTATTTTCTCCGGCCTGTAATTACAGTCAGGGTGGCAATAAAAGTTTTTACTTAAAATCGACCGATAAATATTCATCGGCAGTAAATACCGCTGATTCCAACATCAGCTCACATCCTGATTGGCCTCATGAAAATAGCGATCTTCTGCCTGACCCGGCCTTATTATTCGGCAAACTGCCTAACGGCTTCAGATATGTATTAATGAAAAATACCAACCCAAAGAACAGGGTGAGCTTGCATTTGAATGTTCAGGTGGGCTCAATTCATGAAACCGACAAACAACTGGGCATATCGCATTTTCTTGAACACATGCTTTTTTGCGGTTCAAAACATTTCAAACCAGGAGAGCTTGTAAAATACTTTCAGTCTATAGGTATGCAGTTTGGACACGATGCAAATGCTCATACAGGATTTTATGAAACTGTGTATGATATGCTGTTGCCGGAGGGCAATAAGAAAAGCCTGAAAAAGGGACTTACCGTAATGAAAGACTTTGCAGAAAGCGCCCTTCTTCTGCAATCCGAGATTGACAGAGAACGGAAGGTAATTCTGGCTGAAAAACGAACCCGCGATTCAGCATCATATAGAACATTTGTTTCAGTTATGAAGTTCTTATTGCCTGAAACAAGAATATCTAAAAGATTTCCAATAGGCGAAGAGGAGGTTATTAAAAATGCCGACCATAATCTTTTAAAAGATTATTATGATACATGGTACAGGCCTGGTAATATGATTCTGGTTATGGCAGGCGATTTTGATCAAAAGCAGGCGACAAAGCTCATTGAAGAAAATTTCTCATCATTATATGCAAAAGCATCAATACAGCCGCGGCCTGATATCGGTCAGATAAAACATAAGGGGATCAAAACATTCTATCATTTTGAAAAGGAAACAGGAAAAACAACAGTAACAATAGAAGTTATAAATAAGAAAACCATACAGCCCGATTCTGTTGCTTTTCAAAAAAAGCAGCTTGTAAAAAATATTGCAAACCAGATAGTCCAGAACAGGCTTGATAAAATTGTCAGCAAAACTGCCTCTCCATTTACTTCAGCTTCTGTCAGCGCAGGAATCAGCTTCTATCAGGTAGAATTTTCTGAAATCTCTGCAGAAACCAGTCCGGAAAACTGGGAGAAATCGCTTTCACTCATGGAAAAAACCTTAAGAAAATCTTTAAAATATGGATTTACAAAATCAGAGCTTGAAATAGTAAAAAAAGATTTTTTGTCAATGCTGGACAATGCTGTAAAAAAAATGCCCACTCGAAACAGCAGAATGCTGACCCGCAGGATAATTAATGACCTTAACAATGAAAGAGTTACCATATCTCCTGAACAGAAAAAAAATCTTCTTATTCCTGTTATAAATTCCATTACCTTAAAGAACGTCCATGATGCATTTAAAAATGCCTGGTCATCTGACCACAGGCTCATAATGGTAACCGGAAATGCGGAAATTACAGCAAAAAATAACACCCCTGAAGAAATGATATGTGAAGTATTTGATAGAAGCAGCAAAGTTAAAGTATCAAGGCCTTCTGAAATAAAACCCGCTGTTTTTCCTTATCTTGCCGAACCTGAGAAAAAAGGCAAAATTATTAACAGAACAGAAATACCTGACCTTGGTATTGTTCAGATTGATTTTGATAATGGTGTTCGACTCAGCTTAAAACAAACTGATTTTGAAGCAGATGAAGTACTTGTTAATCTTTCTTTTGGTTTTGGCAGATCTACTGAACCGGCTAATATGGCGGGGCTTGCTGAACTAAGCAAGGCAGTGATTAATGAAAGCGGGTTAGGGCCCCTTGATAAAGATGAAATAAAACTGGCAATGGCCGGCAAAAATACAAATGTCATTTTCGGCTTTGATGAAGATTGCTTTTTCTTCAGAGGCACAACTGTGTCAGAAGAAGTCCCTCTGCTCTTTCAGCTCATATATGCTCATGTTGTTGATCAGGCTTACCGGAAGGAAGCGTATTCTCTATCCATGGAACGCTTCAAGCAACAATACCACAAACTTTCCAGCTCAATTGACGGCGCAATGGTTCTTTCAGGCAAGCGGTTTCTGGCGGGAGGAGACAGCCGTTTCGGTCTTCCTTCTTATGGTCTGTTTAAGAATTTGACTCTTGAACAAGTCAGGTCATGGATACATACTCCATTAAAACAAGACAAACTCGAGGTTTCAGTGGTGGGCGATTTTGATATGGATTCTTTAATTGAAACCGCAGCTAAATATCTTGGCGCCCTGCCCTCAAGATCCGGTCTTCAAAAAAATAAAATATCAAGTTCGCCCGAATTTCCCGCTGCTCAATTATTTGAGATAATCGTACCCACAAAAATTCAAAAAGGCCTGGTAATAGTTGCATATCCCACAGAAGATATCTGGGATATCAGTAGAACCCGCCGCCTTTCCGTGCTGGCAGATATTTTTTCAAACAGACTTCGCGAGACGATACGCGAAAAGCTCGGGGCAGCCTACTCCTCCACAGCCTATAACCAGCCAGGCAGAGCCTATCCCGGCTATGGAGTTTTTCAGGCATTCATCCATGTTGATCCTGATGATTCAGATTTGGTTATAAAAGAAATAAAGCAAATTGCTTCAGATCTGGTTGAAAAAGAAATTACAGAAGATGAATTCAGGCGAGCACTTGATCCGACAATAACCAGTATAAAAGATTTGCTGCGAAAAAATAATTACTGGCTAAATACCGTTCTTTCAGGTTCTCTACGGCACCCCCAAAAGATTGACTGGAGCCGGACAATAATGAAAGATTATTCCTCAATTACAGCAGATGATATATCAGCCATTGCCAAAAAATATCTTGATAACGAAAAGGCAGCAATAATTATTATCAAACCTGAGAAAATGATTAAAAAGTAGGTAACCGTTTCACGGATTCAGGTAGTCCCTACAAAACAATGCAGGTTTGGAAATACCGCCATGTTTTGCTTTGTAAACACCTGATTTTTCACCATGTGCTGCCAGAAGCTATAACATGTAACTTGTTGAAATTATTGACCCGCATTGTTTTGTAGGGACTACCCGGATTCAGGGTTTAAATGATGAGAAGAATATTTTGATAATTCAGTGTAATTCCGTGAAAATCCGTGGTGAAAAAAATATAATAAAGCAAAAGGGATAACTTCATGACCCGACAAACTTTTTTTCGCTGGATTATCACGATCTTGCTTATTGCGGCAATTGGTATTTTTATATGGTTCTATACTCGACCTAAGCCTGTCAAAGTTGTGGTTAAACCGGTAGAGCGCGGTTTAGTAGAAAAGGTAGTAGCCAATACTCGCGCTGGAACAGTAAAAGCCTGCCGTCGAGCTAATCTTTCCCCTAGCATAGGCGGCCAGATTGCCGTTTTAGATATAAAAGAAGGAGATAAGGTAAAAGCGGGGCAGCTCTTGATAGATCTGTGGAATGAAGATTTGGTGGCCGAAGTGGCTCTTAGTAAAAGTGAAGCTGAAGCAGCAAAGGCACAAGCTAAAGCCACCTGTTTGCAGGCTGAGATAGCCCGGCGTGAGGCTGACCGGCTGGTAAAATTACTAAAAACAGGTGCTGTATCTGAGGAAGAAACTGACAGAGCGGTAACTGATGCTAAGGTCCGTAAAGCCGAATGTGAGGCAGCGGTTGCATCTGCCAAAATGAGCCTGTCCAGGGTTGGAGTTGTCAAGGCTAATCTCGAACGCACGCGCCTTATAGCACCCTTTGATGGAGTAATTGCCGAGATTACCGGAGAGCTGAATGAGTATGTTACTCCTTCACCGCCCGGTATTGCTACTCCCCCTGCCGTAGTTTTGATAGACAATAGCTGTTTTTATGTGGTGGCGCCTATAGATGAAGTTGATGCTCCGGAAATAGCCTTGGGAATGCCTGTAAGGGTAAGAATGGATGCTTTTGGCAACCGGAGCTTTGAAGGTAAAGTGCGTCGTATTGCTGCCTATGTGCTGGATCTGGAAAAACAGGCCAGAACTGTTGATGTTGAGGTTAGATTCATAAATCAGAAGGATATTAAACACCTGCTTGCCGGTTATAGCGCCGATATTGAGGTAATTCTGGATGTCCATAAAGATACATTGCGCATACCGACTTATGCTGTATTGGACAACAAAAGGGTTTTTGTTTATCATTCCGACTCCAAAAAGATAGAAGAAAGAATGATTAAGGCCGGAATTTCAAATTGGGACTATACCGAAGTAATAACAGGTCTTAAAGCTGGAGAGTTGGTGATTACTACTTTGGATCGCGAGGGGATAAAAGACGGGGCAAAAGCGATTATAAATAATGGAGAGAAATGATTCGTCTGGATTCTATTGAACGTGTGTTTCAGGTCGGCAATGAGAATGTCTATGCCCTCAATAACGTGAGCCTGAAGATAAGTCAGGGCGAATATATAACGATCATGGGGCCTTCAGGCTCTGGTAAATCAACTTTACTGAATATTATAGGTCTGCTGGACAGGCCGAATAAAGGCTTTTATATACTCGATGATGTTAATACAACTGATCTAAGTGATGAACAACAGGCTTTGGTACGACGTCACAAAATTGGTTTTGTGTTCCAGTTCTTCCATCTTGTACCTCGCTTAACAGCCTCCGAAAACATTGAGTTGCCTCTGATACTCGCCGGGATGAAACCAGAGAAACGTAAAGATCGTATTAAGTTAGCTCTTGAGGACTTCAGGTTGGCAGACCGTGCCAAACACAGACCAGACCAGCTCTCTGGCGGGCAACGCCAGCGCGTAGCTATAGCGCGCGCCACAATCATGGAACCTCAGGTTGTTCTTGCAGACGAACCCACCGGAAATCTGGACCGAGCATCAGGTAAAGAGGTAATTGAAATTTTAGAAAAACTTAACAAAAAGGGTATTATACTTATTTTGGTTACCCATGATCCTGATTTAGGAAACAGAGCTGTCAGAAAAATAAGTATGGTAGATGGCAAGATTTTAGATGATACCCTGGCATTAGAATCCAGCAAATATAGACTTTCAGATAAATAATTTCACTGTGTTATCAGTCGTCGACGTATAACTAATACGCCTTCCTCCTTCTGGCCTTGTGAAATTAATTATCTGAAAGTCTATAGATTTTTGAGCGAGCCCTAAGGTATTACGAAAACTATGAAGGCAGAGGATATACTAAATTTTAGCATTCGTGCCTCAACTGGCTACAAATTTCGAACTATCTTAATACTGATAGCTATGGCTATAGGTGTGGCCTCTGTTGTAGTATTAACCTCCCTTGGTGAAGGAGCGAGACAGTATGTAACCAGCCAGTTCTCCTCATTAGGTACAAATCTTCTAATAGTATTGCCAGGTCGTTCAGAGACAACAGGCGGCCCCCCTCCGCTGTTAGGAGAGACACCGCGTGATCTGACTTTGGATGATGCTATTGCGTTGAAGCGAAGCTCCGCAATCCGTCTTATATCCCCAATTAGTGTGGGCTCTGCGCCGGTTTCGTGGAAGCAGCTTGAAAGAGAAGTAATAATACTGGGCTCAACCCCTGAAATCTATGAAGTTCGGCATTTGTCTATGAGCCTTGGAAGATTCCTGCCGTCTAGCGACCCTAGACGCGAAGAAGCTTTATGTGTGTTAGGCAATAAAGTAAAAAAAGAATTATTTGCAAATCAGTCTCCGCTTGGTGAATGGGTACGAATTGGTGACCGTCGCTTCAGGGTAACCGGAGTTCTGGCAAAAAAAGGCCAGTCGCTTGGGTTCGATATGAGCGATGTCGTTATTATACCGGTTGCATCGGCTCAATCTCTGTTTAACACCGCATCACTTTTCAGGGTTCTTGTTCAGGCGAGCAGTCGCGAGGCTATTCCAAGAGCCAGGGAGGCAATTTTAAAAACCATTCGTGAAAGACACGATGGAGAAGACGATATAACCATAATTACCCAGGATGCGATTCTGTCAACCTTTGACCGGATCTTAAATGCTCTTACCCTCACCGTGGCAGGGATTGCAGCAATCAGTCTGACAGTGGCGGGCATACTCATTATGAACGTAATGCTAATCGCTGTTTCCCAGCGCACAACCGAAATCGGACTAATAAAGGCGCTTGGCGCAACAAGACGTCAGATCATGCATCTGTTTCTGGCTGAATCTATAATACTATCGATAACCGGTGCTTTTTTAGGACTAATTATTGCCTTTACCGGCGTCTTGTTATTGACAAGAATATTTCCAAATTTTCCTATCCTGATACCATCCTGGGCAGTGGCAACTGCTGTGGGAGTTTCACTATTGACCGGATTGGTTTTTGGCGTCTTTCCTGCACGAAGGGCGGCGAAACTTGACCCGGTGCAGGCTTTATCCAGAAGATAGTGGTTTTAAAAGGTATAAATGCATGCTCACTAACGATTTCATTAAGCTTGCCTTGAACTCACTTATATCACAGCGTTTGAGAAGTTTTCTTACCGCCCTGGGGATCGCTGTTGGCATTGCGTCGGTGGTTCTTCTTACATCTCTTGGAGAAGGCATACACAGGTTTGTCCTTTCAGAATTTACCCAGTTTGGTACAAATCTTATCGGAATTACACCTGGAAAATCTACAACTACCGGCATGTCAGGTGCAGTGATAAGCAATGTCCGTCCTCTGAGCATGAATGATGCAGAAGCCCTAAAAAGGATTCCACAGGTTATTGCTGTTGTGCCGGTTGTGCAGGGCAACGCACAGGTGGAAGCCGGTAAGCGCAGCCGAAGAACCACTGTTTTCGGAGTAGGAGCCAATGCCCCGGAAGTCTGGCAGATAAAGGTTGCTTTAGGACAATTCCTGCCCGACGATGATCCTGCTGCAGCTCGTTCCTTTGCTGTTTTAGGCAGTAAACTCCGGAAGGAAATGTTTGGGATGGACAATCCACTGGGACAACGAATCCGCATTGGAGGTGAACGGTTCAGGGTTGCAGGCTCTATGGAGTCTAAGGGGCAGATGCTGGGCTTTGATCTCGATGATGCGGTTTATATCCCTGCCGCCAAGGCGCTTTCTATGTTTAACCGTGAAAGCCTTATGGAAATAGATTTGCTTTATGCTGAGGGAGGTGATGCTGATGAGGTCGCTAAATACGCTACCGACCTTCTCATTGCCCGTCATGGCAAGCAAGATTTTACCGTCACAACTCAGGAACAGATGCTCGAAGTGCTTGGCTCTGTGCTTGAAATACTGACTTTAGCTGTGGGCGCCTTAGGCGGCATATCTCTTTTGGTAGGTGGTGTTGGCATCCTTACAATAATGACCATTGCTGTCAATGAACGTACTGCTGAAATTGGTCTATTAAGAGCAATAGGAGCCGGCCGCATACAAATACTTGCCCTTTTTATTGGCGAGGCAGTGGTACTGGCAAGCATTGGCGGCTTAGCAGGACTTATTGTAGGTGCAGGAGGAGCCTGGATTCTTGGTTTGTTTGTGCCGGCACTTCCCACACACACATCTTGGTTCTATGTCGTTACATCTGAAGTAGTTGCCGCCATTATCGGTCTTTTGGCCGGCGTAATGCCAGCCCGCCGCGCAGCAGGCTTGAATCCTGTTGAAGCATTAAGAGCCGAATAATTTCGAGCTGTGCGGTTAGCCATTAGCGTTTAGCCGTTAGCATTGAAAAAGGGTGGAAATGAGAGATTTTAGAGAACTTAAAGTATGGGAGAAAGCCCATTTTATCCAAAAGCTAACCGCTAATGGCTAAAAGCTAACCGCACAGGTTGAATAATTTATACTGTCTTAATCTTTATGGAGATTGAATAGATTATACCCAAAATCAATTGCAGGCTTGTTCAATTTTGTATTCTTCTTGTAATATTGCATTACAATTTTACAAAATAGTTGTATAAATGCATTATGAAAAAATTTCACGCAATGCGATTGCTTAGCAACGTGTTGTTGGGAAAACCACCTGTCCTTCCAGCCTATCGGCCGAATGCAAAAGTCAGAGAACAGACGCATCCGAAGTTTTACTGGTTTGACCCTGGCGTTGCCAGAGCAGCCGCGGGTCTTCTTTTCGAGCCCGTTGACAGGCTCTGGAAAGGTACGGCACTGGAAAACATGATTTACCACGAATTAAGAGTCTATAATCTTACCCAAAACAAAAACCGACCGATATCTTTCTATCGGACAGGCAGCGGTGTGGAAATAGATTTTGTGATTGAAATCCGGAAACGGCAAGCCTCCTCTAATGCTCACATTGTTTGCCTGGAAGTAAAAATGGCGGAAAAATGGGACAGGAAATGGGAACGCCCTTTGCATTCGCTGAGTATCTCTGACCGTATCCATGTAGATAAGATGATTGGTATTTACATGGGCAAAAGAGCATATCATTTTGACGGCATA
>JAJSZT010000095.1:2533-9737 GCA_030272815.1 Deltaproteobacteria bacterium | reverse complement strand
TTCTTTCACGAATTTCTGAAACACCCTCTTCAGATCGGGTCCATAATTCCGAGTTCTCGCTTCCTTGAACGCCACGTTATGGAGGCCGCCGGGGTACGTTCAGCCAAGACCATAGTAGAGCTGGGGCCTGGCACTGGAGGCACGACCCGAGCGATATTGCGTGCAATGGCGCGGCACGCCAAGCTTCTGAGCATCGAAATCAATCCGAATTTTCACGCCTTGGTTAGCTGCATGGAGGACGATCGACTAATTGCTCATCTTGGTAGTGCTCAAGGGCTGAAAGAAATCATTTATATGTACGGGATAGACGCCCCAGAGGTTGTAATTTCTGGTATTCCCTTTTCCACCATGAGCCACGACTCAGGATCTCAGATTCTTGAGACGATCTCGTCAGTGCTCGGCCCAGGGGGACGCTTCGTGGCATACCAGGTGAGCAAGCGGGTCGCCTGCCTGTGCCAGCCCTTCCTGGGACCAGGGCGGGTGGAGGTGGAACTTTTCAACATACCGCCGATGCGAGTTTACCGGTGGGAGAAGAAAGGCGACTAACAGGTCTGAAGTTATTGAGGGTTCGGATAAAGAAGAAGGACTTAGAACGTTCCAAAGTCGAACAAGCCAGTGCACTTGACGCTAAAAGCCGAGTCGTTTAGAAAAAATGAGGTTCTATAAAGGATTTTGTTTTTTAGAAAACTTGTGGAAGCTTTTGGTGCGGGTAACTGGCATTAGGATAGGATAAGGCATGAAGTTACTGAGCTTTGACATAGAGATCTCGGATGTTTTCGAGTTGGACAACCACGAGGACATGGAGAAGTATGCGCCGTTTCATATTTCGGTGGGGGCGACAGCGATACACAACGGGGAGGAACGGGTATGGTATTCCGAGGATGAGGAAGGTCGTCCGGCGTTGAACTTGACGCAGCAACGGGCGCATGAACTCCTGGAGTATCTCGAAGAGATGCAGCAAATGGAATTCATAGTCTGCGCATGGAACGGCTTGAGCTTCGACTTGAAATGGATCGGACATCAGGCCGATGACATGGCCCTTGCCGCACGTATCGCTCTGAAGAGCTATGACCCCATGTTCCAGTTCTTCAACCAGGCCGGTTTCCCCGTCGGGCTGGGAAAAGTAGCCGAAGGAATGAGCGTCCCGCAAGAGAAACTCATGGACAGCGCTGACGCACCAAAGCAATGGCGTGCTGGAAATCATCAGGAGGTAATGGACTACTGCCTCGGTGATTGCCAGATGACCAACCTCATCGTCTGCGCCATACAGAAGGCCCAGCAAGTTCGATGGGTGACGGGCAAAGGGCGCATCAGTTCAAAGCCTATGCCACGACTCAAATCCGTCGAAGAAGTCATCCAAGATCCCGAACCCGACCAGTCTTGGATGGATTCACCAATACCGAAGAGCAAGTTCTATAAATGGCTTCAGGAAGTTGCAGGAACGAAAACATGAGTGACGATCTAACATTATTCTCCTCGCCCGAACTCAAGGATGTCGTTCAAGACATGAGGGCAACATCGTTAAATCTTCCGCTGCTCTCAGGATGGTGGCTGACCTGATTACATTTCAAACCCTGAATGTCCCTTTGACATAGAAACTGAAAACTCCCGCACTCAAGCAGTATAACCAAATTTAGGCAGGTGAATAACAAAATTACTTCCTTCGCCAGGATTACTCTCAACTGTTACGTATCCCCCGTGAGTCTGTATTATATGTTTAACAATGGCAAGCCCCAGGCCAGTACCTCCAAGCTTACGGCTTCTGGCTTTGTCCACCCTGTAAAATCTTTCAAAAAGACGGGGAAGATGTTCTTTTGGAATTCCTATTCCATAATCCTTAAAATTTATACATACCTCAGTATCTGTGGTAATTACTTCAATCTGAACCAATCCGCCTTCTTCACTATATTTTATTGCGTTATCAAGAAGATTTACTGCTGCTTGCTCAAAAAGCTGTGTATCAATTTTAGCGGAAATATCTTCAGAACATATCAGATTGACTTTTATTTTTTTTGCTTCTGCTTTTGCCTGGCAGACCTGAATAGCTGTTTTAATAACACTCCTGATTTTTCCTTTTTCCAGCTTTATGTCTTCACTTTTATCTTTCTGTTCAATTACTGAAAGGCGCATAAAATCTTCTATTATAGCAACCAGGCGGTTAACATGTTTTTCGATAATATTTAAAAACCGTTTAGCTTCGTCCGGATTGTCCATTGCTCCGTGACTTAAAGTCTCCACAAACCCTTTTATTGCTGTGAGAGGTGTTTTGATTTCATGGGAAACATTGGATACAAATTCTTTCCGCATATTTTCCAGACGTCTTAGCCGGGTCACATCGTTCAATACAATAAGTATGCCTATAAATCTTTCATTTTCGTCTAGAAGAGAAGTGGTCTGGACATTCAAAATGCTTTCTTCATCCTGATAAAGAACGATATCGCCTTCTCTGTGGTCACCGCTTCCAAGAGCGCTTTTTACAATTTTCTGCAGCTCAGGGTTTCTGACCACTTCCTGAATGCTTCGCTGTTCCAAATCAGAAGACCTGCTTTTAAACATACTGGCTGCCGAATGATTTATGCTGATTATTATCTCATCTATAGTATCCACCTGAGTAGTTACATAAATCCATTATTTATATTAACATAAAGTTAGTATAATGTTAATTTTTTATTAAGAATACTGTTTGTATCTAAATTTGAAACTACTCAACTGTAGCAATGGGGACCTGACCGGTTTTTAGCAATAAATGGAAATGATTAGTAATAAGGCTCAAGGCAAAACATAGGGTTTTAGCAGTAAACTGTAAAACTAAAGGGTATCCCTCTTTTTATCCATATATGGTGGTTTGTATTCACCACGAAATTTAAAAGGGGCTTTTGATCTTTGTTACAAGCCATCAACGGGTGTTTGTTCAGGCAGACTTTCCAGAGTATAACGGTAACCGACACCATGGACTGTCGTAATGATCACGGGTTTTGAGGGGACAGGCTCTATTTTTTTCCTCAATTGCGCAATATGCTGGTCAAGTGTTCGAGTGGTTCCGTAATAGTCGATCCCCCACACGGCGTTTAAAAGCTGATCCCTGCTTAATACCTCACCGGGATGGGAATGAAAATACCTGAGAAGGGAAAGCTCCCTGACCGAAATATCAAACGATTGACTCCCTGTGCGACCTTTTAATTTAGTCGCGTCGATTTCCGCCGTGCCGAACCTGAAGAAGTCCAGTGTATCCTGTTCGGCTTTCTTTTGGGTTTTCTTTCTGCACCTTCTCAGAACGGCCTGGATTCTTGCCAGGAATTCATGAAGCCCGAACGGCTTGGTAATATAGTCGTCCGCCCCGAGCTGCAGTCCGACCACCTTATCAATCTCCTGGCCTTTGGCCGTCAGCATGATAACCGGAATCTCATCATCCATAGACCGAATTTCCCGGCAGGCATCGTAGCCGCTTTTCCCGGGCATCATAATGTCGAGAAGGATTAAGTCAAAGGAGTTTGTTTTAAACAGACGCAGCGCCTGCTCTCCGTCTTCGGCTGGTGTTGCCTGATATCCCTCACTTTCAAGTGTATCCACCAGGCCCATCCGGATATTCTGGTCATCTTCTGCAATCAGGATGTGAATGGGTTTCATAAATCTCCTCATTATAACTGGTCAGGGTTTTGCAGGATTGCCTCAGTGGAGGCACATGGAACGATGACGATAAAACAGCTGCCACCCCCAGGCCGGGGCTCGTACAAGATATCCCCTCCGAGATCGAGCATAATTTTCTTTGAGATACTCAGGCCCAACCCTGATCCAGGACGGATAGAGGTCAGAGAATTATCCACCCGATGAAATCTGTCAAATATCTTTTTCCGATGTGCAGGGGGGATGCCTGAACCCCGATCCATCACGCTGATCTCACAGTGTTTATCTTTTCGTTTCAAGGTAATTAGAAGTTCTCCGCCTTCAGTTACATACTTTAGCGCATTGTCAATCAGGTTCAGAAGAACCTGCTCGATGCCGTCACGGTCTAATTCCACTGAAATTATTTCGTCCGGCACCTCGTCTATCAGATTCATCCCGGCTTCACGGATGCGTAATCTATGGGCTTGCAATATAGTGCGCACATATTCGGCCAGATTAAATAACTCCTTATGATAGGTTTTTCGGCCTTGCTCCAGGCGGCTGAAGTCAAGTACATTATTGACAAGGCGGGTCAGGCGTTGGCTTTCCGCGACAATCACCTTCAGGTAACGCCTCATTTTTTCAGTGTCCTTGATCCTGCCTTCTTCCAAGAGTTCCGCATACATGCGGATACTGGTCAGGGGTGTTTTCAATTCATGGGAAACACTTGAGACAAATGATGTCTTTTGCATTGCATCGATCATGTTTCGCTGGGCCTGCCTGGTCAGCAATAATCCTCCAAGGATGATAGAAGCCAAAAAAATGACCAGAAGGAGGCTTGCCAGAATAAGAAATCCCTTTTCCGACTCAATCGGCAACATGCCGTTTGACATATAAACATTTATCTGCCAGTGCGGCAGAAAAGGCGCAAGGGATACGGACTGATCGGATGGGGTGCCCGTTTGAATCATCGCATTTCCAATTTGATGCAAAATTTCGCCCTTACCGTCAACAATTGCATATACAATTCCATCGGAAACCTCTTTAGGAAAATCCGCGATGATTCGGGAAAGCAATGTCATGGTTTCCAGCTCGATTCCATAAACGGCGCTGTCCGGTCTTTTCTGGAACCATCCCAGGATATGCAGCCTGTTTTCTTCAAACCATGGAATCCAGCCTCCCTCACCTACAGAAGTCACAGCCTCCACAAGTAAGTTCTTGCCTTCAGATTCATATCTCCCTTGAGCAAGATCTTTCAGGGCTTGCCTTCCGGACTTGAATTTCCGGGTCTCTTGAACCAGGCTGGAGGAATTTCTCCCCGGGAGCTCCTTGTCGGAAGATGATGAACCAAAGGCCTCATTCCGGGAAGAACCTGCCGCTTGCCATGAAATGCGGCCGGAAAAAAGGGCTTCATATCTGACTATAAAGCGGTTTTCCTCGGACGTGGCAGTTGCTCCGGCTAAAGGGTATTGAAGCCCTTTTTCCTTGTCCCATACAAAGACGTTTCGCACGAGAGGGTTTGCGTCAACCCAATCCAGCAGCGTTTTGTAGACCAAGGGATTGGGTATTGCGTTAAGGGATTCGGTAAAAGCATCCTCCACTGTTTCAACGGTAGCGGATATGGCGTCTGCCATTGTACGAGCCCTGACCTTAGCTGAAGAAACAGCTTCCTGGTTGATTCTTTCCTGTTCGTGCCGGATCATATAAAAGGCTGAAATCCCGATAATACAGGTCGGCACAAAGAGAAGTATCCAATAGAGTATAATGGTCCGTTTTTTCATGGTTTTGTTGGGGCCGCCGGGACAGGTCCCTTTTCTATATTTCAGGTCTCCCGGCGACCCAATTACTTGATACTATTTCGTCATCTGTTGGTTTTTAATCTGATAGGATTTCGTCCGAAGTTCCTTTCTGCTCTTTTGGGTCATGCCTTCGGCCTCCAACCTTTCCGCCTGCGCTTCCATCTCGGCTGCCTCGTCGAGTACCTCCCAGTCGTCGTATTTCATCCCAAAGTCTTTAAGCTTTTCTGCGGAACTTTTCAGTGTCTGAACGGCCGATGGAATCTGGCCTTTGTCCGAAAAGCCGATGGCCCTTTCTTGTTCCAGTGCGTTTCGATTCAACTCATATTCCCTCTTCACCTTAACATTAATGGATTTTTCAATCTTTTTAAAGTCGTCACTGAATTGAGCGCTGACGAGCCCCGATGCGGTTTCCCTTTTCAGGGTAAACGGGTTGTCATAAAATACCCTTGCTTTTGCAATCTCCATTTCCTGACCGTTCTTCCCTCCGCGGAGTTGTATTTCAACAAGCGCGTATTTTTCCTGTCCCCCGTAAAGTTGATTCATGGAAAGTTCAACACTCCTTCCCTTAATTCTTCCGTCCCTTCCGATTATCTTTACGGGAGTTATACCTTCGGGACACTCGATTATGACATGAACCTTTTTTGCCACAACGTTTAAAACATCCCCAAGCTCGGCAGCAAAAATTCGGGGAAGATCCCGGCTGGATTCAACAAAATAAGAGTTGCCATCACTGTTCTGGGAAAGACGCGTCATCAGGTCTTCATTGTAATCCGTGCCGACGCCCACGGTTGTAACCGAGATGGCCTCTTTGATCAGCGCAGCACCCAGTCTTCCGAGATCCTCAGGTGTGCTGGGCCCTACATTAGCGATGCCGTCCGAGAGAAGGATGATGCGGTGAACATATTCGCCCCTGATGTTTTTCCGGATCTCTGATGCACCCTGGCTTACCCCTCCAAAAAGCGCGGTATTGCCACCGGGTTGGATCTGCCGGATCTTTGCCTCAATCCACTCAGTATTATGAGCGGATTGGGCCGGGACAATGGTCTCCACATTATGGTCGTAGATTATGACGGAAAAAACATCCTGCTTGCCAAGGCGACGCAAGGCCTCAATGGCGGCTTTCTTTGCCCTTTCCAGTTTTTGACCGTTCATGGAGCCGGATCTGTCAAGGACAATGGACAGGTTCACTGCAGGCCTGGAAGTAGTCTCAGCCGGCTTGAGGGCGTCAAGAGTGACTTTTACAATAATATTTTGAGTTTCGTCTGCGGGTAGAAGCCTTCGGTCGGTTTCCACCCTGCATTTTACAAGGGAATCGATGCCGGCCATGGACAAAGGAATGTCACAACAAAATAGCAAGCACAGGCAGCCCAGGAATAGAACCAATACTCTGTTTAGGTTTGTCCTTTCAGTAAATTTCAGATTTTTCATTTCATCTCTCCTTTTTCAATATAAGGTTGACGTGGATAGCGGCTTTTGCCCCTATCTTTTGTCAACATGAGAACATAAATGAAAAAAGGAGTTGTCATTGAAAGGTAAAACAGTTGTAAAAAAATTGTAAAACAGAACCTGTTCATGGTGTAATTAGATTATTTCTTGATATTCATTTCAATATTTCTTCTGATTTTTGATCTTTATTCTTAAACTTCTATGTCCCCTTAAATCTTAACTAATTAACAACAAGGGTCAAACGTAGACTTGACCCCATTCTTTCTTCTGATTTTTGATCTTTATTCTTAAACTTCTATGTCCCCTTAAATCTTAACTAATTAACAACAAGGGTCAAACGTAGACTTGACCCCATT
>JAJSZT010000095.1:0-2433 GCA_030272815.1 Deltaproteobacteria bacterium | reverse complement strand
CTTTGGGAATCCCAACGATTCGGATTTATCTGGACACGAGTATGCGGTTGTTAGCGCAAGCTCTACTGTGTAATCTCGTTATCGTTTTTTCTTTTTTTTCTTTTTTCTTGACTTCAATCGTTTTCTCTGTTGTCCCTTTCTCACATGAGAAGAGCGTTTGGAGTTAATCACTTCTTTGTCATTGAGAAATTCAACTAATGGTATGGGATTGTCATCGTCTCCTATAGGAAGATGTCTTTTATCTTCTGGAATTGCTTCTAAGTTTACGATGTCAGCTACCATAAACAAACCTGATTGGGTTCCTCCTCCCATCATAGCCATATTGGCAAACTTATCATGATCAAAAACGACAACAGGACAGTTGGGACAAAACCAGCCTCCATCGTTACCTGCTATAAATGATGCCACTTCGCTACCTTCTTTTACGAAAAGCATATACGTATGGAACTCTTCCTCTAATGTGCTGGAACATTTGGGGCATTTCTTGGGAGAGCTGATCTCATGGCTCCAATATCTCCATCTTGGAATGGAAGCGTCAAACTTTTTCGTCTTTTTTCGGGACATACTCTGGATCTCTAATTTATTGCGCTAAAAGGGTAAGCGGCAGCGGTTTTGCCGTCCGAGTAAGCGAAGCGAACGCCTTCACCCGCTTGTTATGCGGCACAGTCATGCTGTAGCCCCGAATTAGCATTAGGCGTCCTCCTAGTTCTTATCGTACTGATGTGCGAGTCCAAGTCTTAGATACTTCCGAAAGAGAGTTTGCACATCATTTGTAGGGAGGTCTTTATCTCGGACCTCCATTCGATGATAGAACCCACTTCGCACGTCATTTATGCGGATGAAAGCCTCTGAGTCAGCCTGTGCAGAATCTAAGTCCAGCACGCAGGTGACAGAGAAGAACCGGTCTCTCATCCTATACTCCTCCGAAGACACCTCCACCAAATTCCTGTCCCACGGCGGTAATGTTGACATTCTTGTTTCAAGAAGGCTTCTCCACTCCGCGCGAGCAACCTTAGATAGCCGATTTATGAGCAGTTCAAGCGCTGACCATGCTGCAATGAATGACCGTAGGTTGTCGTTTTTCTTGTTCTGCGATTCTACGAATAGTGATATCGCTATCTCTATTCGATTGTCATTGATCATCCGCGGGATATAGGACTTAGCCGTATCAATACATCCGGCACTCGAGAGTGAGGATATTATTAACGTCGCAGCCCCCATTTCCAATGTGTGTGAGTATAGTGTAAATCCATCTTTCCCGGTGAGATAGATTAAATCTTGGAAAAAGTGTATATGTGGGGAGCCGTTCGTATCGACTAGTGCCAACGAAAGTGCTGTAGCACTGCTATGCAATGCCCGCCGGTGCTGTTCACGGTATGGTACCCCTTGTATAGCATCGATACCGAATCCGATGTTTCCAAATCTTCGAGCGGCGTTAAGTGGCACGGGCTGAATTAAGTCGCCCATTGCGCGGTAGACCAAATAGCATCTTGGGCTCTTGTGGTTTTCATGTCTCCTAGCTCGTGCTGCAATCGTTTCGCGCTCTAACCGGTCTCGGAATACTTTCTCCCCTCCAAAGAGGAAAACCATTAGTTTGTGCCAGTAGACAGAGAGCCTCCCAAACCGTTTGCGGCCGCGGAATCCTGTAAGCATTAAGTACGCAAGCGCAGCGCTCCGGTCTATGTGCACGCAATGTGTGTCCCAGTCTTCCGTGAGAAATACTTCAGCATTCCATTCTGGCAACGAGCAGAAGTCCAGATGACCCTCTGTGTCGTCGGAAAGACGCATTCCGGGAACAGCAGCTATAGCTAGGTACGTATACGTAAAAGGGCCGTGCTCCTCACCAACTAGATCTGGAGTTGATCTTTTCTTCATCGCCTATCACTATCTGTGGACTCTTCAACCAACGGCCGAAATTCATGCGACTCCGCAATCGCCGCGGATGGTAATACGTTGGTTATACATTTCTTTTTCTTATGCTTCTTGCGAAATATCACTGTTGTGAGAAGTGCTTGATAACCGCCTTGGGTTTGTAGCCAATAACCATGAAGTCAACCTTCGCGTTGGGTGGCGTGTAGTTGCCACCCACGATCACGCCCGGCTTGGGAAGAGCAACCCATCGCCAATAGCATGAGTCAGGGTTACTCTCTCCGGAGACGCACCCAAGCAATTCCTGAATGCCAGAGGCCGTCAGAGGAATGCGAACAAACATATAGTCTGGGAGCGGCTTGACAGTGTACCACCAGGTCTCGGGGGATTTCTCCTCCGTGTGCTTTTCGATTTCGATCTTGTCGCTTCCTTCCGCACGTGTGCCGTCCCAACTGAAGTGTGCCGAGATGACATCGCTTGTGGCGAGGCCCTTTATGTAGCCGAGGAAATGAAGGATGCTTTGGGTGATAGAAATCCCACCGCTGACAACGCTAATCGGATCTA
>JAJSZT010000094.1 GCA_030272815.1 Deltaproteobacteria bacterium | reverse complement strand
ATGCTCAGGCTATATTAAAAAGTCATCTCCTTTTTTTCCACAGAACCGCATTTGTTCAACTTATTACCACAAACCCATCCCTGGCCATGAACATGCTTGCAGTTCTTTCCATGCGGCTTAGAGAATTTACAGTTCAGATTGAAAATCTTTCTTTAAAAGAGGTGCCGGGCCGCCTATCTTCTTATCTAATTTATCTTGCCGACGAGCAAAAATCAGGAACTAATATTTTTTTGCCGATTTCAAAGGGACAACTTGCCAGCCTTCTTGGAACTATACCTGAAACTTTGTCACGAATTTTTGCAAAAATGAGCAGCCAGAATTTAATCGAAATAAATGGCCGGAAAATAAAGCTCTTAGATCGCAGCAGCCTGGAAGATCTGGCAGAACATGGAAAGCTTTAGTCTGTATGATACCGAACCGGAAAGAAAGGAAAAAATTACAATTGCTCAGATTGTCCGACGGATGCCCATCTCTGAGTAACCAGCAACCCTTTAGAATCTATCTTCACCTCAAGCATGCAGGATTCTTCTCTTTTTGAAAGAATAGATTCCCAATCTTTCTCTAATCCTGCAATATCTTCGATTTCACCGATTGCCCATATGCAGCCGCCCCCGCCTGCACCCGTAAATCTTGCACCGCAATTATTCTCAACAGCCGAATCGACAAGTTTTTCACCCATTGAATCAAGAACTTCAGGTGTCATCTTTTTCCTTAAAGCCATTTCTCCGTTCATTGATTCGGCTGCATATTTAAAATCGCGCTTAGTTAAAGCATCAACAAATCTATGCGTATAAGCAATTATCTCAGCCCAGCGTTCCCTGTATCTTCCTGAAAGAAACTGTCTTACCCACTTTCCGTTAATATCCTTTGATACATGCGGAATCCCGCAATAGGCTAATAAAAGATGTTTCTCAAATTTCTTGAAAAATTTTTTCTGGTAAACAGCTTTTTTTCTGAAACAAGGGCCTTTAATTCCATCAAGCCAATACCATACGTTAACTCCTCCATAAGCGGCAGCAAGTTGATCCTGGAGACCGCAAGGCACGCCTGCGACACTTCCCTCAATAGCATATGCAAGCCTGGCTGTATCCTTTTTTGACAAAAGGCTGCCATCCCCAATTTTTTCAAAAATCATTGAAAACGCAGCAACAAGAGCGACCGCCGCTGAAGAAGATCCCCCGAGGGCACTTCTGGGTGGTGACGAAGATTCAATCTGAATATGGACTCCTTCAGCCCCGAAATAGGCTGCAATTGCAAACATAAGCCCGAGAGGATGATCAAAGGGAGCTTTATCTATTGGATATTCTACACTTTTAAACCCTTTTGAAGATACCTTTACCATACCTTTATTATATGCTGAAAGGCAAACTCTCGTCCTTAGGTCTAATGCTATATTAAATGTACAGGGAGAAAAATGCCTGAGCGGATAATGAAAAGTACTGATATCCAGGGTTCCTCCCATGTCAATTCTGCATGGCGCAGATGCCTCAATAGGCTCTGATTTAAGTATATTTCTCAGATCATTATACATAATAAGTAACAGTTTACGGTTGTCGGTTTACAGTTTACGGTTTTTTCAATGAACTATGCAACAATTCAAGCATTTTAACCGTGAACTGTAAACTGTTAACCGTAAACTGTTAGTTGCTTCTTATCTGCCTCAGGAATTTCAAGCTCCGGGGCTCCATCCCCAGATGATAAGGCACAAACGCCTCTAGAAATTTCAACCCCTCACTTAAAGCTGTTTTTGTAAATCTGATCCTTCCCGCCTTTTTTAAATCACCGCTTTCAACCCATAGTAACTGTTTTATCGTTCCCCTGGAAAGATATATTTTACCTGACTTGGCAGAAGAACATCTGTCACAAATAAGACAGCCTTTAACAATATCAAAGGCAATCCGACCTTTCTTGATCTCTTCTATCTCAATTCGGCAGTTGCCGCATCGAGTCAAATCAGGACAAAAACCAGATAGTTTCATAAATCTAATCTGAAAAATTATACTCAGGGCATCCCGGGATAGATAACCAAGATCTAATTCTCCAAGAACGTGCTGAAAAAGATGATATATTTGAACCTGTTTTTTACCATCTTCCATCCACACATTAATCAATTCAGCCCAGTAGCTGGCATATGCTATTTTAACTATATCTGTTCTGATTTTTGAAAACGGCTGTTTTAATGCTGCCTCCTGTAGAACAGGCAATCCTTTGCCGCGACCGGAACTGCAAACTACTTCCAAAACAGAAAATGGTTCGAGGACTCCTGAAAATCTTTTAACACTCTTTTTTGCCGACTTTGCAATTGCTGAAATTTTTCCTTTATTTAACGTAAAAAAATTAATTATTAAATCATAGTCACCAAAATCAATACGACGGAGAACAATGGCAGGCGTAGAAAAACTTGACATTTATTAAATACCAAGGAGGGTTGTGGCTATCTGAAAATAGAAAAATACGCTGATAATGTCGACAGATGTTGTTACAAAAGGACTGGAAGCTACGGCAGGATCTATATTTATTTTCGCAAAAGCCATCGGTACCATAGAGCCTATCAGAGCAGCAAGAGACATGGAACAGATGACGGCAAATCCAACGCTCAGCGCAAGTGCCACGGTATCATAACGAAATTGAGCCACCATACCAATAAGAAAACCATATATCACGCCCAGAATAAAACCGACGGATAGTTGCTTAAAAACTACAGACCAGATATCTCTTACATTGAGCTGCCCTGTTGCAAGACCACGTACAACAATAGAAGAAGACTGGGTGCCGACATTACCACCCATATTCATGATTACCGGTATAAATGCCGCAAGATAAGCAACCTTGCTCAAACTGTCTTGAAAATGACAAATAATAAAAAATGCAATTATACCACCAACACAGCTTGCAAATAACCAGGGCAAACGACTCCTTGTGCTTTTAAAAACAGACTGGGTTTCGATAAATTCCTCGCCTGCCCCAGCCATTTTCAATATATCCTTTGTGGCCTCCTCTCTGATAATATCAATAATATCATCGACAGTAACTATACCAACCAGCCTGTTTGTATCATCTACAACGGGAACAGCCAGGATATCATAACGGGCAACTATCTTAGCCACCTCCTCCTGATCCATTCCTGTCTCAACGGAAAAAACATCAGTTGTCATAAATTGTTTAAGGGGAGTTTCAGGATGGACTACGACCAACTGCCTTAATGAACTCACGCCTACAAGCCTGCCATGATCATCCACAACATAAAGATAAAAAGGCATCTCAACATCCAGATGCTCTTTCTGCAGCGACTCGATTGCCTCTTTTGCGGTTGTGTCCTCCTTCAAGGCAATAAAATCCGGAACCATGATACCGCCGGCCGTATCATCACCATATCGCAGTAGGTCTTCAACCTCTTCAGACCCCTCTTTTTTCATCTTCTCGAGGATGGTATCAGACTTTTCCTTTGGCAGTCGTCCTATTATGTCGGCAACATCATCTGTGGGCATTTGTTCCAGGATCTCGACAAGTTCGTCCAAATCCATGCCTTCTATGAAGTTAGAAAAGATATCTTCATCAAGCTCGCTGAAAAGGACACCCTTTTGCTGTGTGTCCGTTATCATATCAAAGAGTTTCTGCTGGCTGGAAAGCGGCAAAGAACGGAACACAACAGACATGTCAGCAGCATGTGTCTTGTCTACAATCTTGCGGAGATGAGTTGTAGCATCTCTTCTCAACAATCTTTTGATGCTTTCAACAAGTATTTTATTGCGCTCGCTCAGCATAATTTTTTCGCTATACCTTTACTGATCCCTGACCCCTGACCCTATAGACTTTCAGATAATTAATTTCACAAGGCCAGAAGGAGGAAGGCGTATTAGTTATACGTCGACGACTGATAACACAGTGAAATTATTTATCTGAAAGTCTATCCCTATTTTATAGTTTTTATATGAGATCTCTTCCGAAGTTCATCTATCCATGAACTGAATTTCTTATCAACTATCTCTTTATAAAGTATATCTTCGATCTCAGGGGATGCCTCTTCAAGCGACTTCCCCTGAGCATTAACAATCTCCTGAATATAGAATATCTGATACCCTTGATCAGTATCAAGCACCGGCGTAAACTCACCTGCCTTCATATCTTTTATTGCTTTTTGTATCCTGGGAGAAAGTTCTTTAAGTTTAAATAAACCTAATCCGCCATCATCGCTAACGTATGATGATTCAGAGTAAGCTCCGGCTGTTATATCAAAAGGTTTTCCCGCCTTCAATTCTGTTAAAGCCATCTCCATTTTTTCTAATACCCCGAGCTTTTCTTCTTCAGAAGCAAAAGAAGGCACTTTCATAATTATGTTACTGAGGCGATATTCCTTTATTTTGCTATACTTGTCACTGTGGCTTTTGTAGTAAGACTCTATATCCTCTTTTGTAATTACGATTTTGGATTTTATCTCAAAGTTAACCAGTTTAGCCCTGAGTATCTGATCCTTTATTCGCTTCCGATACTCCTCCATGGTTAAGCCTTCTGCTTTAAGCATTTCTCTGAGTTCTTCATCGGTAAATAAATTTGCTTCTTTTAAACGCTCTATTGCTTTATCTATTTCATTATCACTGACCGTAATTTTAGATCGCTTTATCTCCTGGTCAGTAAGTTTTTGATCAATCAGTTGATTGAGAATTTCCTCCCGAATGTTGAATAGCGTCCGGCGCTCCTCGTCAAGCGAATAACCAAGCGCCATTATCCTATCAGCATATGGCTTAAACGACTCGTCAAGTTCGGAAAGTAAAATTATATCATCGTTAACAACGGCAACGATTCGGTCAACAACTTCTGCGCTCTGCACATCAGCAGTCATGAAGAAACTAAGGGCACAAAAAATAACTTTACAAAATATTTGTCTAAAATTTTTACCTGTTACTTCAGTCATAATTATTGATTTTTTCCCATTTCTTTCTGTTTATCTCAATAAGGTGTTCAGCCGTTAACATGTTGAGCTATTTCTTTCAAGATGTTTCTGGCCTGAACTAAAAGGCTTTTCATATCGCCTTTTGAAAGCCTGGCCTTAAAAACATGGTCTGGTGTAATCTTAAAACGATCTTGCTTTGAAACTATCATGTCAACTATTCCAAAGGAATTTTTTTGGTGAGCTGGTGAAAAATAAAGTAAAAGATGCTGTCCTGCCAGGTCAAGCCTTTTTACTCCAGCTTTTATGGATAAAACTTTAAGCATAATCTTTAAAAGAAGATTGGCAGCCTCATTTGGCAAAGCCCCAAATCGATCGATCAATTCCGCCTTAAAATCGGATAATTCTTTTAAATCCGTTAGCTTTGCCAGCTTTCTATAAACCGAAAGTCTCTGATCAATATCAGGGATAAAATTTTCAGGGATAAACGCTGAGAGAGTCATGTTAATCTCCGGTTCCAGACTTTCTACAACCGTCTCTCCTTTCAGCTCAGACATAGAGTTTTCCATCAGCTTGAGAAACATGTCATATCCGACCGCGGCGATATGACCTGTTTGTGAAGCGCCAAGTATTGTACCCCCTCCCCTGATTTTCAAATCACTCATGGCTATTTGAAAGCCTGCCCCGAGTTCGCTATGTTCCATCAACACTTTAAGACGTTTCCTGGCATCTTTAGTCAATGCGCTTTCTTCTGGAATAAACAGATATGCATATGCCTGCTCATCAGCTCTTCCGACACGGCCGCGAAGCTGGTAAATCTGGGCCAGTCCAAACCTGTCGGCCCTGTTGATGAGTATTGAGTTGGCAGAAGGAATATCAATGCCCGACTCAATTATAGTTGTACACACCAGCATATCTATTTCTTTCTTCATAAACTTAAACATTTCTCTTTCAAGCTCATCTTCGCTTAAACGGCCATGTGCAACACCCAGCCTGACCTCAGGTACCAGCTTTTTTAAATGCTCTGCAATTAACCATATATTATGAATATTATTATGAACAAAGAATATCTGACCACCCCTTTTCAACTCCTTTCTTATAGCTTCCGCAATAATTACATCATCAAACTCAGAAATATAGGTTATAATGGAATGGCGATGTTCGGGCGGGGTTGAAATAATACTTATGTCACGTATCCCAAACAGGGACATTTGAAGGGTCCTGGGTATGGGAGTTGCTGTTAATGCTAAAACATCAACTGTTGTCCTTATTTTTTTCAACCTCTCCTTTTGCTTAACACCAAAGCGCTGTTCTTCATCAATCACAAAAAGGCCCAGATCTTTAAAATCTACATCTCTCTGCAAGAGCTTGTGAGTTCCGATAACAATATCTGTTTTGCCTGTCTTCAGATTATTGATAATGTTGCGTTGCTCCCTTATAGTTCTAAACCTGTTCAGGCATGCCACATTAAAGGGATAATTCTTAAATCGTTCAGAAAAGGTCAAAAAATGTTGCTCTGCAAGAACTGTAGTTGGAACCAGCATAGCGACCTGTTTCCCATTATTCACAGCCATAAACGATGCGCGAAGCGCAACCTCTGTCTTGCCGTAACCCACATCACCACACACCAGTCTGTCCATTGGGCTTGTGAGCTTCATATCATGCAGCACGTCCTCTATCGCCCTAAGCTGGTCAACTGTCTCCTCATATGAAAAATCCGACTCAAAATCTCTGGAATAGCTGTCTATATGTTTATAAGCATAGCCTTTATTAAATTTACGCGACGCATAGAGTTTAAGAAGTTCCCCTGCAATTTTCTCTACCGATTTTTTAACCCTCTTTTTAACTCGATCCCATGATTTCCCGCCCATTTTGTCAAGAACCGGCTGCATTCCATCAACCCCAACGTATTTCTGCGCCATGTTCATACGTTCTACAGGAAGATAGAGTTTATCATCATCCCTGTAATAAATAAGAAGAAAATCATTTGTTGCTCCGTCTATCTTAAATTTTACCAAACCATCGTATCTGCCTATGCCGTGTTCTGTGTGAACAACAAGGTCTCCTTTTTTAAGATCTTCGAATAAAAGCTGTTCGGTTTGTATCAACCGTTTTGGCTTTACTTTTCTATGCTGCTTTCCAAATATTTCATCTTCCGTGATAATGGCCAGAGACATGTCAGGCAAGACAAAACCGGAAGAAAGAGCGCCATAGCATATATAAACACAATTCGTGCTGAGTTTAACATGGTGGAAACTATCAACAAACTTAGCTTGAATACCATATGGCGAAAGGATGGATTTCAGTTTGCCGGCACGTGCCCTGTTGCTGCAAACAATAACTGTGGTATGGCCGAAACGCTTCTTATCATTAATCCAGTCAGCTAAAGGCAAATACTGTTTCTCATCCCCACGACGGCACTTGAGCTGATCGTTGATAGAGGTGTTGTTTATCACTGAAAAATTATACTGCGGAAAAGTCATCCCCCTGTCCCAGCTCTCGCTTAATACAGGAAGCATCTTTAATGCTAACGGCTTTTTATGTAAAAGCATCTCTTTAACCTCTAACCATCTAAGGTAAAGAGAATCCGGCTCAACACACAGCCTTCTTTCAATGCAGGCATTCTGGTAGTTTATTTTTGCTTGCTCTTGTGATTCAATAGCAATGTTTTCAAGATTTTTTGGCTCCACTAAGACAAAATTTGCATTATCGAAAATATAATCAAAAAAAGTATCAAGTTTTGGATAAATCAGCGGAATTAAGCCCTCAATCCCCGAGAAAAAACCCTCTTTCTTGATAATATCAACAATATTTCTAACCTCAGTTACGGGTAAATCAAGATCTGATGCCTGCTGTCTGATCCTGCTGATTATCTGAACGATAGACTCTTTTTTCAAAATCACTTCTCTGGCAGGGAGAATGACTGCTTCCTTGATATTTTTTATAGTTCTCTGGGTTGCTGCTGAAAAAAACCTCAATGAATCTACTGTATCTCCAAACAGCTCTATCCTGAGCGGATCAGGATAGAGCGGAGAAAATATATCAATAATGCCTCCTCTTATACAAAAATCACCAGGTTCCTCCACAATCGCTGACCTGACATACCCGCCGGAAATCAATTTTTCGATCAAATGATCACGTTCTATATCCTCGCCCGCCATAATAAGCTCAGCATAGTTGCAAATTTCCTGTTTAGGAATAAGCTTTTGTAAAAGAGCACCAACAGTAGTAACAATTAACGGCGACTCATCATTAATAATCCGGTAAAGTGCGCTGATCCTTTTTGCTGCTGTTTCATTGTGGTAAGATAGTTTCTTAAAAGGTAATATATTGTAAGAAGGAAAGTGTATTACATACAGCTCGGATTCATTTATAAAAAAAGACAGGTCATTTATAAATATTTCGCCTTGTTTTTGCGAAGGCACTATCACAATAAAAGGCGTTCTATGTTCCGAATACAACCTTGATACAAAAAATGCCGTATCAGATCCGGACAATCCAATACAATCTATTCCACAATCCCTGTGGAGAATTTGATTAATTAAGGATTTAAATGCAATATTTTCTTGATTTTGGATCATAAAAAAAGTAGTCCATTTATTAACAGGTCTATAGACTTTCAGATAAATAATTTCACAAGGATAGAAGGAGAAAGGCGTATTAGTTATACGTCGACGACTGATAACGCAGTGAAATTATTTATCTGAAAGTCTATAATTATGCCGGCGTAGCTCAGATGGCAGAGCAGCTGATTCGTAATCAGCAGGTCAGCGGTTCAATTCCGCTCGCCGGCTCCATTGAAAAAAAATTAACATAACTTTAAAACCTAAAATCTGCAAGTGCCGAGTTCACTCTTCGGGCCAACAAAAATATAACCTGTAAAAATCTAATTTTTACTTCAACAGAAATTTGAAAACTCAAAAGTAACTTGTTAACAACCAGAGGTGGCGGGCACTTAAATTTAAAACGGCTGACTGTTTGAGCGTATTAGTGAGCATTAAGAAAAAAGAGGCGCTTTTGTATATTCTTGTTAAAAGGATAAATTCAAGTCATAAAGATCAATTTTTCTAAGTGATATTAATACTCTTTTTTCTTTAGGCTCACTTATGCGCGAGTTTCAGACGTTCTTAAATTTAATTGTCCGCTGCCTCAGGTTAATCTCATAATTGAGTTTTCAAATTTCTGTTCAAAGAATCTTGACATGCCGTTAATATCCGTATATTTTAAATAATTACAGGGTTTTTTGCGTTTTATAACTTTTTGAGCAAAATAAATCTCTATATATTCCAAATTAAGATACCATGAAGTGTATAGATGCAATTGAAGGTACGATAAAATATATTATATCCGAGTTTCATCAAATATATATTGAAGGAGGGCTTGATGATACTGAATATATAAGAAATATCAAGGCAATAATCGATGGGATTGACATGTTCATCCAGAACAACAAAGAAATTATTAGTGAAGCCAAAATGCTTAAACAGGTTCTTTATTCTTTTTCAAAAGAATTATGGTTGGCAAATTTAGAAAAAACCTGCACTGAAAATGTTACATCCCATGATGAAGATGACAGTTCTGAAAATAACGGATACTACGACTATTATTTCGACTATATATACAATCATGGAGTTTATCCCCGATAGCTTCTCAATGAGTTTAATTTTAATTAAAAAGAAATTAAAAGTCGGTTTTTATATGAAAAATTTGAACGAATATGGAAGATATATAATGGATGAAGTTTTTTAGAGGAGGCGTCATGTCATTAACTAAAAACAATATTGTTGAAAATATTCACAGACTGGGTTTCACCAAGCAAAAATCAGTTGAAGTTATCGAATCCCTGTTGGAAATTATTAAAAGTACGCTTGAAAAAGGTAATGATGTTCTGATCTCTGGATTTGGAAAATTCTGTGTCAAAAACAAGAAAAAAAGAAGGGGCCGGAATCC
>JAJSZT010000093.1 GCA_030272815.1 Deltaproteobacteria bacterium | reverse complement strand
CCGCGACCCTGTCTGTTTCCAAACCTTATGCTCTGTGGGCAGGAAACGTCTTCCGCGGTGTTGTCACCTGCAAAGGCAAGCCGGTGCCTGACGCTGAGATCGAAGTAGAATACTTGATGTTGAAGGAAATGCTTTTAAAAAAGCCTTGACAGAGGTTATTCTTTGGATTAATAGAAGTTTCTATTTAAATTAGAAACTTAAATCTTTATGAGGGATGTCTTGCGGTTGCCGGCTTTTAAAAGAGCGCGGCGAAAGTGAAGGCGTAACTTGGATTGGGTTTAGCAATCCTGTTACGCCTTTTTTTTGTTTAGGAGCGGGGAAGTTATTTCGTCCCCGTTCCTTAAGGGGAAGTCAATGAGTTATAGCCGATTTCATAAAACAGCTTCTTTTACTGTGGTTTTTTTATTTTTACTCCTTGTTATGCATGGGCAGTCCTGGGCCGGGACAGAGGCGGATCAGATTCAAAAAAGGGTTGTGCAAACAATTGAGATCGGCCAGCAAACCCAGAAAAAAGAGGATGAATGGGCAGGAAAGAAGGCGGAGCTCATGGCCCGCTACCGGTCTTTGAAAGCAAATCAAGACTATCTTGAAAAGCTCAAACTCAAAACTGAAAGGGCTCTTAGCAGCCAAAAGGCTCGTCTTGCGGAGTTTGAGCGAAAAATCAAAGAATCGGCCAGGATCAGGGAGGAGTTGCAATCCTACCTGGAATCGGTAGTAGCGCAACTTGAGGAGTTTATCAAAAAGGACACCCCCTTTCTGTTAAAGGAGCGAGATGCTCGGCTTGCCTCAATCAAAGAGACTCTGGCCCTGCCGGATAAACCGGCTGCTGAAAAGTACCGAAGAGCAATGGAAGCCCTTCAGATAGAGGCCGAATACGGCCGCAGCGTAGAAGTTTATCAGGACACCATTGATCTGAATGGTCAATCTGTGCTGATGGATATCATGAGGCTGGGCCGGCTGTCCCTTTTTTGTCAGACTCCGGATGGCAGGATGGTGGGCCATTATGATCGATCAGCAGGAAGATGGGTATCGCTTCCTTCCAAATATCGTCGGGAGATAAATAATGCCGTTGACATGGCCCGTCGTCAGAGGACCATCGACCTGGTCAGGCTTCCAATAGGGAGGATTAGCATTCCATGAAATACTTTCAGGTACTGATATTGATCCTGTTTTTGGCTTATCCGGCCTATGGAGAAGATATGCGGGCTGCCTCTAAAAAAGCAAAGGCCGACTATGCGGCTGTCTTAGCTGAAGCCAGAAAGAGTAAAGAGCAAATTCTGAAAGACCGCTTATCAGTTGAAAAAGAGATTGCCCGGATGGAAGCTGATGTAAAGAGGCTAAACTCTGATATTGAGGTCATGCAGGATGAGTTTAAAAAGCTAAGAGAAAAGGAAATCAAACTATCTCATCAACAATCAGATGATGAGATGGGCATGCGGGAGCTATCCGGCACAGTGCGGGTGGTTGCCAGGGATCTTGAAACAATCCTAAGACAGTCTCAATTGACAGCGCGCTTTCCTGAACGCCTTGATCTACTCAAACCGATCCTGGATAAAGACCGCTTTCCCGGGATAGATGATTTTAAAACCATAACCGATCTCTTCTCTCAGGAAATGGCCCTTTCCGGCGAGGTGGTTATACGCACGGGGTCATTTGTTGACCGTTCAGGGATGGAGCAAACCGGAGATATTTTGACCATTGGCAAGTTTACTGCTGCTTATACGACTGGAAAGGAGACCGGATTTTTACGCTATTCAGAGAACAGCCGTCAACTCTTTGCCCTTTCCGCCCTTCCGTCATGGTCTATTAGACGAAATCTCAAAAAATATACGCAGGGCAAGATAGAGGATGTCAGTCTCGATTTTTCCGGAGGAGCAGCCCTCAGACAGATCACGCATAAATCTACTCTGATAGATCAGATCAAAAATGGCGGACCCATAGTCTGGCCTATTCTGGCCATTGGTCTCTTTGCTCTTATCATAGCAGGAGAGCGGACTATTTTCTTAAAGGGTGTTCACGCCAATACCGACCGGGTTATGGGGAAAGTCAATGAACTGGCCCTGGAAGGAAAATGGAAAGAGTGTGATGACATAGTAAAAGACAAAAAAGGACGGCCTGCCTATAACGTCTTGAAAGCAGGACTGGGCGCCAGGGCCGAAGAAAGAGAGACCCTGGAGAGTGTGCTGCAGGAGGCAATCTTGAAAGAGCTTCCCCGTTTGGAGCGGTTTTTGCCTATACTTAACATTATGGGGGCAATTGCTCCTTTGCTGGGACTTTTGGGCACGGTGACCGGTATGATCAGCACGTTTCATGTCATTACCCTTTATGGCACCGGTGATCCTCGTATGATGTCCGGCGGTATTTCTGAGGCGCTGGTCACCACAATGCTCGGTCTTGCTATGGCTATCCCCATAATGCTTATGCATACCTTTTTGAGCCGGCGCGTGGAACATATAATCGGTGATTTGGAAGAAAAGGCCGTAGCTTTGAGCAACATTATCCATAGGGAAATAACGTTTATCGAGTAGTGATCAAATGGACCTTATTGCAAACGCATACGAGTACCTCCATCCGGGCGGTCCGGTGATGATTCCCCTCATCCTGATCTCCCTCTGGATGTGGGCGCTTATAGTCGAGCGGGTGCTTTATTTCCGACGGATAGATAAAGATAATGTGGATCTAAAACAGGCAGTGAAGATGCTTTCCGGCGCCCATTTGCCAGAGACTTCAAATGGACTTCAAATCCGGGTTGTAGCGAGTTTTATCAAAGAGCGCACAGGCAACAAGAAGCTGGATCGGGACATACTGGATCAATGCGCAATGCGAGAGATGTCTCCTCTCAAACGCTATCTCTCGGTCATCGCTGTGCTTGCCGCTGTAGCGTCGTTATTTGGCTTATTAGGCACGGTGACCGGTATGATGACCACTTTTAATGTGATAGCTCTCTTTGGCACCGGCAATGCCAGGGCCATGGCAGGAGGAATCTCCGAGGCTCTGATTACTACCCAAAGCGGACTGCTTGTGGCTATTCCCGGACTCTTTATGAGCGCTTTTCTTATTCGCCGCGCAAATCGTTTGGAAAGTCGTTTGAATGAGGTAGTCATGACCCTGAAGAGGAATGTGTAAATGATTAACGTGCGTCGATCTTTCCGCCGAAACAGCAAAACCGAAGGCGTCAACATGGCCCCGCTTATTGACATGGTCTTTATTCTGTTGATTTTCTTCATGGTTACAACGAGCTTTGTAAAGGAAACCGGCATTGATGTTCAGCGTCCCACTGCTTCAACTGCTGCGCTCAAGGAGAAGGGAAACATCCTTATAGGAATTGATACAAACGGACATATTTTTTTGGAAAGAAAGCAAATCGACGTTCGAAGTGTCCGTGCACATATTGAGCGATGTTTGGCAGAGAATCCTGAAGGCGCCATTGTTATTGTGGCCGACAAGTCCAGCCATACCGGCGTGGTAATTCGGGTGATGGACCAGTGCCGCCTGGCCGGAGCCAGGAATGTGAGTATAGCAGCCTTAAAATCGCATGGAGAAGGGTAAATGAATAGTAGGGTTTTTATAGCCATGGGGCTTGCCCTGCTGATTAATATCTTTTTATTTGCTCTCCTGCCGAATTTTGTAAAGAGTGACTTGAGTAAAAGCGATCTTGAAACTATCGTCCCTGTGCATTTGGTGCAGATAAGGCCCCAAAAGCCGTTGCCTGAGAAAGAAGAAAAGCTGCCTGAGAAAAAACCTCCTGAGAAGATTATTCCCACGGTCAGGCTGCAGCATAAAGTTCCCAGGAAGCAAGAAATAAAGATGGAGATGCCCAGCCTGAGCTTTGAGATCAATCCCAAGCTAACAGGGGGTATGCCGGTAGCCCCACCGACTACATTCAAAGACTTTTACGACCAGGGCGAAGTGGAC
Source organism: Deltaproteobacteria bacterium (assembly GCA_030272815.1). Lineage (GTDB taxonomy): Bacteria > Desulfobacterota > Desulfobacteria > Desulfobacterales > ETH-SRB1 > B13-G4. The sequence goes on along the minus strand of JAJSZT010000093.1, from coordinate 5,932 downwards.
CAGATGCCTATGGCGATTTTTAAGATGAAGCCTATCTATCCATACCGCGCCAGGCGACTTAACATCGCCGGAAAGGTGGACGTTAAATTCCTGGTGGATGAGAAAGGCTGCGTGAGTGACATCAAGATACTCAAGTCAACTCCTCCTGGCGTTTTTGAAGAAAGCGTGCGCGAGGCACTTGCGTTATGGAGGTTTTCTCCGGGCGAGCTCGACGGCCGGGCCGTTTCTACATGGGTGGTCACAACTATTGAATTTGACATGGAGGGGAAGTGAAGCTCAAAGCTCAAAGTTCAAAGTTTAAAGCTTCTCTTGCCTTCCTGCTTCCAGCTTTTAGCTTCATCTTTCTTGCTTTTAGCTTTCATCTTTTAGCTTTGTTTTCCTTTCCTGCGTGGGCCGAAAGTGAAGCGCCAAAATTGACGCCGGAAGTTCAAAAAGTTGTTTATGAGGCTCAGCAGTTGATGGAAAAAAAGGACTATTTGAAAGCAGAAGGATGTCTCAGGAAATTCATTGAGAAAAACCGGAAAAGGCCGCACTATCTCGTGGAATTTACCCTGGCTAATTGCCTTACCATGTTGTCCGGCAGAGACAAGGATGCCGTCCTTCATTATCGCGCTGCCGCGAACCTGTATCCTGGCTTTGTTGCTGCATGGCAAAATATGGGCAAGATTTACTTTGACCTGAACCAGTATGATGAAGCCGGAGATTGCCTCTTACAGGCCTATGAACTGAGTGAGAAAAACGATTTTTCCCTGCTTTACTATGCGGCTGTCTCTTATATCATGGCAGAAAAGGGAGAGAAGGCCCTGCCTCATTTAGAACTTCTCGCATCAGGCGAAGTGGGACATCCAAAAACAGAATGGCTCGAAGCATTGTTAAAGGTGTACATGGATCTGAAATTTAAAGAAAAGGCATTTGCGGTCGTCCGCAGGCTGATTGATGAAAACGGAGATGACCCTCGCTGGTGGAAGATTCTGGCACAGCTTCATTTACAGCAAAGCGATTACAAACCGGCTGTCGCGGCACTCACAGTGCATTCCTATTTAACCCCCCTAAAAAAGCAGGACGTCGTGCTGCTTGGCGATCTCACCAACGCTATCGGGGTGCCCTTGAGGGCGGCAGCGTATTACGAAAAGGCTCTGAGTCTGGAAAACAACGTGGGCGATTATGAAAAACTGGCCTCGGCCTATATCGGCGCTCACAGACCGGCAAAGGCTATAGAAGTGTTGGACAGAGCCCTTGAGAAAAAACCGACATCAGGACTCTGGTTCATGATGGGTCAGGTGCTTTACGAAGAAGAAAATTTTGACAAAGCCTATAATGCCTTTAATCAAAGCGCTCGTATCGATCCCAAAAGTGGCCGGGCATATCTGATGATGGGTTATTGCGCATTACAAATGGATAAAAAAGAGACAGCCAGAAGTGCATTTCAAAAGGCCTGCCGCTTTCCGAGGCAAGAAAAAACAGCCAAAAGACTCTTGAGGCACGCGGTAACACTATCTGCATCGAAACAAGGGATGTGATCACATACAGGGCAAGTGGTTTGCGATCCGGCAGGGCTTTTACTACCCCGTGATCGGTTACGAAAAAGCTATTAGCCGTTAGCTGTCAACTCTTAGCTTATTGTGTTATCTGTTTAATTTTTTTGAGTTTTCGTTCAAGCATTAATTAACAAAAGGAGAACAGAATGTCAGAAGTTATTCAAAGAAGGTATTTTCATACAGCGCTTTGTGTTGTGTTGGTCAGTCTTGGATTGATCTGCCTTTTGCCTGGATTGGCAACTTCAGGTCCCAGAGAGGGGAAAGAAACAATAAAGGTGATCATGGTCGGAGACCGTTTGGTTGACATTGCTTATAACCTCGGTGTTGTGCCTGAAGCAATGGTGGCGAGATGCATCTGGCCTGCTGTTTCGAACGAACTGAATTCAGTTCGTTCTCTGGGCTGTCCCAGGTGCGTAACAATAAAAAACAAAGGGGCTGTAGCCAAATTCGCCGCAACAACCGGTATTAAGCGAATTCTGATAGAAAACAGCAAGGACTTCAGTCTGCATATGCCTTCCGCCAATCCCATGAAAGTAGTTTCTCAACTGGAAGGAAAGGGGTTTGAACTGGGATTTGTAGATTTTTCTGATGGCATTGAATCGGCAATTGAACAGACAGGAAGGCTTCTAAGCCGTGAAGCCGAGGCTGAAAAATTGATCAAGTCTTACAAATCTCGCCTCAATAAATCGTTGAAAAGGATGCCTGACAAAAAACAAGACAAAAAAGTATTGATACTGCGAGGTATTCCAGTAGGCAAAACCGGCAAATTTTTTATTCAGGTGGAAGCCCCAAAAGGTTACTCCGATCAATTTTTTCTCAAACCTATGGGATGTGAAAACAGAGGGGATTTGCTTCAATCTAAAGGAACAAAGGTAACAAAAGGATATTTCCTGCTGGGAAACATGGCGGATATTGCAAAGGCAAATCCTGATGTGATCATCATAACAGGCGAATCTTTCCCCGTGCAAAAGAGATTGAACAAGGCGCTGAAGAAGAATTCGTCGCTATTTGATATCCCTGCCGTCAAAAATCATGAAATATACAGTCTTCCTTCATATATTGATTCATCAGTGATTGAATATCCTCATATACTGAGACTGTGGATTGCGGCCCTGTATAAATAAAAACGCATTTTTCCCAACGATTGACGGAATTCAGCGTTTGTCCGGAGCAGAAAAATAATGTTGGGTTGAGAAACGAAACCCAACATTACAAGGCCGGCTTAACCCAACGGAAAAACTATTCGACGAGGTTTTTTCAACAAGATTGGAGGATGTGTCATGAGATTGTTTAAATTCGTATTGTGCTTATCGATTTTGTTTTTTGCCTTTGTTTTTACCGCTCAGGCAGAGGAGGCGGCAGAACTGGAAAAGATGGTTGTCACTGCCACGATGACGGAAAGGGAGATAGAAAACGCCCCCGGTTCTATTGAAGTAATAACATCGCAAGAAATAGAAGAAATGGATGCCCAAACCGTGGCAGACGCGTTGGAAATGGCAACAGATCTTATCGTTGAGGGTGAAGCAGGAAGAACAAAAACCCCGAGCATACGAGGCGCGGGCGGCAAACGTACTCTGGTGCTGATTGATGGAAGGAGGCTCTGTGCGGGCTATAAGGATTTTGTGGACATAGATCAGATCCCCGTAGATATCATCGATCGCATTGAGGTTGTCAGAGGTCCAACCTCCGCCCTTTACGGAAGTGATGCAATAGGCGGTGTTGTCAATATAATTACAAAGAAGCCTCCGCGAGAATTGGCGATGGGGGCCACCTTCCAGTACGGCACAAGCACGTATGGAGAAGGTGAAGAGCCTGTCGGCAACGCTTATGTCGGGAGCTCTTTGGAGCGTTTCGGATTTTTCCTTGCAGGTGGATACAGACACAAACACGGGTGGAACAGAGATGGAGTAGTTCCCGATGACGGAGATGATGTAGAGTTGGGATCGATAAACGGCCGCTTCTCTTTTGACCTGAACGAGAATCACAGCCTCCTAGCAGGATTTGAGTACAGCGACATGGAGAGAGAAGGAGTGAGATTTTATCAGAACCTTGACAGAGAAAGAACTTCTGAGGACAAGAGGCACGGCTATTTTCTGGAATACGACGGCAAGCCGAGTACTTTTTGCAATCTCATGCTCAGGGCCTATCACTCTGAACATGAAAATGAAATCGGATTTTCACCAGATGCCGAGGTCACAGGAGAGGAAGATGCAAAGCATAAACTGAATCAGGCGGAGACCCGGTTTACAGGGGCATTTTTCGACAGGCATATTCTCACTGCGGGCTGTGAATACAGTGAAGAAAGCAGAGAAGACGCAGCCGGTAGTGATGATGACCTGGACAATCTTGGTTTGTATCTTCAGGATGAATATCAGGCTCTTGACCCTTTATCTATAATCTTGAGTTTACGATTTGACGAACATTCCGAATCCGGTTCTGAATGGACGCCGCGAGCGTCATTGATCTACGATATTCTCGATAATCTCAGATTTAAAGCATCTTACGGCAAGGGTTTCAATGCCCCGAGCATATCCGAACTCTTTGTCAGCTCTTATAGAAAAAGGGGAAAGCATGTCTATGAACCCAACCCTGATCTGGACCCGGAGAGATCAGATTCCTACGAGGCAGCCATTGAAGGCGAATATAAGAAGTTCTGGGGCAGAATCACTGCCTTTAGAAACGAAGTAAAGAACTTGATTGAAGCAGTCTATTATGGCTCAACAGGCAGCGGCAAAACAAAGATAGACTATTACAGGTATCAGAATATTGATGAGGCGACAATGGAGGGTCTAGAACTTGAATGCGGCATGGACCTCCCGTGGGGCCTCTCTTTTTCGGGGAATATGACCTGTCTGAATACAGAAGACAAGGAAACCGGCAATGACCTGGAAGGAGAGCCGGACTATAAGGCGTATCTGAAATTGGGTTATGATTATCCTGAATTCAGGCTCCGTGCCAATATCAGAATGAATTACATAGGGGAGCGTTACTACGCCAATGGAACAGAAGATGATTACACACTTTTCCACTGCTATGTGTCGAAGAGCGTATGCAGGCATATCAAGCTCTTTGCAGGCATTAACAACATCTTCAATACAAGGGAGGAAAAGGATGAAATCGTATATGTGGAACCGACCTTCTATTATGCCGGTCTTTCTATCAGCTATTAGCGCTTTGCAATAATGGGAGAGAGCTACTATGAATCCATCAATTTCAATGGCAGACAGGCTTTTAAAAAAGCCTTGACAGAGGTTATTCTTTGGATTAATAGAAGTTTCTATTTAAATTAGAAACTTAAATCTTTATGAGGGATGTCTTGCGGTTGCCGGCCTTTAAAAGAGCGCGGCGAAAGTGAAGGCGTAACTTGGATTGGGTTAAGCAATCCGGTTACGCCTTTTTTGTTTATTCGAGGAAGATGAAATTAATTGGAACATTATAAGCATACAACTATTGTAACAATTTAGCCTTTTGAAAAAGAGTCTGACAGGATAACAGGATAGACAAGATTTTAGTAAAACACTGAAACAAAGGAGTGTTACATCATGGCATCTAATTTTAGAATCTATGTTCAAAGAAATAGCAACGATCTTCACATAAAATTAGAGGGTGATTTTGACGGGACTTCTGCACACCAACTGCTTAACGTTATGAAAGAAAATCAGCGCAGTGTCACAAAGATCTTTATAGATACCAGTTTACTTGATTATATATATCCTTTCGGACGGGATGTTTTTCACAATAATCTTAAGGCTGTTGACGTACAACGGATTTCTCTTCTATTTACTGGAGACAGCGCATTACAACCGGCTCAGGAAGGGAACAGATTATGTTGAATCCACGAGGGATGAGGACAGTCCGATCTCACACGATATCAAAAAGTTCCTGGATAATCTGTTTGTCTGTGGTCAGCCTCTGGATTATGGTTGTTTTGCCTGTTTCGGCCTTTTCGCCAAGGAGGAGGAGTTTGAGTCCCACTGGTTTCTCGTTATAGAAGCTGAAAGCTGGAGGCTCAAAAGCTCAAAGCAGAAAAACCTCTTTCTCCTGCCTTCAGCCTTCAGCCCTTGAGTTGAGCTTTGCTTCCGGAGGGCAAACAGGAGCGTTCACTTTGCCAGCTTGTATAAGAGATAATCCTGTGCCCAAATATCTTTGAAATTTATACAGTGTATCCTGAGCAGCTCGCATAATCTGTCAGTCAGTTGAAAATAGTCCGTGCAATACCAGATCGGAAAATAAGCAACGCAGTACCGGATCAGTATCTCCTCAGCAATTGTATTGCCAAAGAGGAATTTTGTGCCCCAGGGAAACTTTTCTTCATCCCACCAGGTTTCAAATTTTTCCGGATTTCACCACTGGCGAAAGTCAGAGTCAGCGTGAACATCAAAACCATTCAAAAA
>JAJSZT010000092.1 GCA_030272815.1 Deltaproteobacteria bacterium | reverse complement strand
GATTAATTTCTCTCCCACACTTAAATTGAAATTCAACCTCCTCCATATTGCCTTCTCTTTCATGTTCTATATTAAAAATAGCGCTGGATGGAATGTTTAACCTTTATTCCTCCTATAGTCGCTTGTCGTTTGCCCTTCTATTCAGGTATGAACTGTCTTAAACTATGCCTATCCAGTTATCTCAGGTAAATAAAGGCTATCTGTTTGATAATATACAATTTTTAGCTATACAATGATCTGTTTAAAAAACCATCGTAAACGCTGTAATTTCAAGGCATTAAAGATAATCAACCTGTGTCAACCGGATAGGCATATCTTAAACTATCAATCGGTGGCGTTTTAGTAAGACCTTATTAAGTGAGATTTCCTGAACCTCAAATATCTTTTGCCTCAGAAATTAACTTATCAAACTTTTCAACTTCTACTACAGGCGATGTTTTAAATGAGATTCCTGTCAGTTTGTTTAATGCAACAGATGCGGCAATGGCATTCTCAGAGCCAGGAAACTCCAAGGTAAGAACAAGGTCGTGTTCTCCCATCACAGCGTACATCGATATAACTTTTCCGCCATTCTTTTTGATCAGATCAACCGCTTTATCCGTTCTTTCGGAACTGATTCCCTTTAATGCCTCTGTGGAATATTTTCCAAACATCATGAATATTGGCATATCGAATCCTCCATTATTTGAAATTGGTGTCAAAGCTTGAATTGTGAATTAAGTTTTTCAAATTGGTTTTTTACTTTTTTATCTTTATTCATCTTCTCTTTAAATGTTTTCACACAATGACTGATAGCAGAGTAACTCATATTAAAAAGCCGCCCTAACTTTTCATTGGTCATTAATCCTTTATTCCAAAGTAAATAAACGATTAAATCACGTTTGTGTTTATCTATACCATGCAATCGTTTTGCCTGAACACATTTATCAATATCAATTTGAACGATTTTTGCAGATTTTTTTAAATAAATATGCTGTCCGTCATTTCCCCGGGACATTAAGTGATATAATGCGCCTTCATATTCAATTCGCCATGCTCTACCCATACTGATTTTCCTAAATGATAATGGCTTAATTGTCAAGCATTAATTCACAATTCAAGCTTTGACACCGATTCCCTTCTCAAGCTTTGACACCGATTCCCTTCTCAAGCTTTGACACCGATTCCCTTCTATTGAAACAAGCCACCTCCTCTGGGGGTGGTAATTTGACTTTCGCGTATTGTATCATCCTGAAGGGATACGGATTAAAATGATCTATATGAAGGTTTGGCTTTCTCATAGTTTTTGATAGCTTTTTGGAAACTAACACTTGGGTCAGGGTTGTGGTCTCTCAGCATAACAGGTTTTAATGCGCTTTTCTGACAGAGTTTGCACAAAACTTCGAAATCTCCAAAATCTTCAACTGAGTCCGGTAGTTCATATCGAATGAGATGAGTTAGCTTAAATAACCTGGTAATAGCGCCGCCGGCTCCACAGGGAAAATATCCGAAATAATTTAAGGCAATTCCGCAAGTATATGGAACTTCACAAAAACACATTTTTTGCTTAATGTCTTTAGGGGCGATAAATTGGCAGCGGTGTTCTTTTTTTGCTGGAGGACTGGTAATTATCTCGATCGGAAGATTTTTTATCGAATCCGGGATCGGGTTAATCCCGTTCGTGGCAATCCGCAATTTGTTAACATAGCCCTTTAATTTCAACTGGTTGAATAATAACAGCGTGATTTCTTCCATTTTTGGATGTACTGTCGGTTCACCCCCCATAATGCTTAAAATATCCAGTGTTTTTTGACGCTCTTTTACTTGCCTGATGAATCTATTTACCTGTTCCGTACTCATTTCACTCGGTCCGTAATCGAATATATTACAATGTCTACTACATTGTGAGCATCCGGCATTGCACTCCAGGGTTATCTCTAATTCGATGTTCATTACTGTTCTCCATCCCCAAAGGGGCAAACCTCATGCAGTTTTTCCAGGTCGATATCTATCCTGTAATCAGAAAACCCGTCGAATACTTGAGATAAAGTAGTATTGCCGGTAACGACCAACGGTTCTTCCACCTTTCGATGTACCGACCTGAAGTAGTCCCTGAACTTGAATCCTTTTCCCAGGACTTTGTCGGAGAATTTCAGCCACAGGGATGGAATTCCATAGGCATCCGCGGCTACTATTCCGTGAAGACTACTGGAAGCAATTAATTCACAGCTTAAAATGTCATCTATAATGCTTAACACATTTTTATCCTGGACGTTAATTCTTTTGACATCCCGATTGCTCCCGGTTGTCTTTATCCATTCACTGTTTCTATCTACATAGTGTGGGATTATTCCGAGTTTATGGGTTTTGCCCCCGGTGGGATTATATATCCTGGGCAGCAGCAGAGCCGGGTCACCATAGATTTCAGGGCAGGACAATCCCAGGGAGAGCAGCTTTTCGCGGGTCATAGGCCCACGTACTGCGCATATCTTCAAAGGAGGCCGGTTTAAGTTGTTTGACTCTGAACCGAAACCGGTACCCCAGACAATAGTATTAGGTTTTGCTTTGCCCAGTATCGATCCTATAGCCATATAGAATTTTTTGTAATTTTTCCAATCATTGCAGTTTGCCCACAAAACCTTCACTCCACAGAGTCTCTCGATCAAAACCGGGTTCAAAGTGTCTCCGAAATTGTGAAAGCCTTGCTTTTCTCGCGGACTAAACCAGTATACATTAACAGACATCAGGGCATCCATCCTTCATCTTCACCCCATTTCTTTCCATAGCTCTCTTTTCGTTTCCAGCGGGCGCCGTCCCTCCGTTCCAGAAGGGGATCTCCCCCGATATGCCGGAAGAAATCTGTTTCTGCAGGGAAAATCGTAGACACACTGCCTTGCTGTATGATTTGTTTCTCCGTGCTAACGGGGAACCACTCCCCGGCCTTGGATATCCTCATAAGGGACGGCATGAAGGTTACCACACCATTCCCGGGTCTATAGTAAAAAAACTTCCCCTCTTTTAAAAGTGGCATCCCGGTCATTTTCAGCGCAGCAATCTTTTCCGGTTTGACATAGAGAGCCACCCGGGCAACTTCTTTATATTTGTCCAGTATCATGGCTGCCCAGCCCAGGCACGGCTGCAGGCATAACCAGTCGTTCTCCAGGTTCAAAATATACCTGGGGTTTCCGGGTGCCAGTATGGCTGCTTTCATCGCAATAGAGGTGCCGCATCCGCATCCCAGGTTCTTTGTCAAGACATACAACTCAGCAGCATAATTACTCTCACTCAACCATTCTACCGTCCCATCACTGGATCCGTTATCCACAAAGATGTGATACGGCTTCTCATCCATGTCATAATGCTTATAAAAAGCATCGAGGGTTCTTTTAGTAAGATCCAATCGGTTGAATGTAAGGGTTGTCACGACGATCATCGGGTTCCTCTTAATCCCCGAATCCATCAAATACGTAGCCGAAACTTTCCATCAACGGCACCATTTCCGGCTTCTGAGCGAACATTCTGCGGAGGTGGTCTCGGTTTTCCCGCAGCGCAATCTTCCACGGCTTCGCCCGGGATGGATCGATAGGTCTGGCTCCATGCATGGCTTTGATACTTCCGGAATCATTTTTATCGAATTCTTTCCAACAGCGGGAGAACGGCAACCGCAGCTTAAAACCGAATTTATACATCATTTGCTGCTGGATATAATCAGGGTTGCCGAGGAGGTCTTCATAGCGCAAGACTATCACCTTCTTGTGGAAACGTAATTGTTGAATAGCTTTTGCCGCCCTGATCCAGAAAGACGGTTGGTTCTGGTATATATGCGGTCTATACATCGGGTTACGGGACAGGAGAGCGCCTCGTGGATCCCGCATCATACAAGCTGCATAGACCGGGTGGTTATCCAGTAGAGCCAGGAATTCCCTCAGCCGCACCTCCTCCGGAACCGGATCCGTGGCGATATATTTCGGGTCTTTGAAGAGTATCCACTCCAGATTCTCCTCTATCGGCACCCCTAATTCGGTTAACGGTTCTGTCGGAACATGCTCGTCATTGGTTTTGAAGGTGTTTTTGAATCCGGTATCGCAAAGAAAGTGGAGCAATGTGTTCCCGGACCTACCGCACCCGGTGGTAAAAAATCGCTTCACATCCGCGAGACAGTCATTATGATCCGCTCTTTTACCGGGCAAGTTTTTATATTTTCTATGATCTTTACTCATTTATCCAAGTTTTATGCTTAGTAGAAATACAATAAATCCGCCCAGGAATGCACCCCGTTCGCAAAGCTGGTTTTTTTCCCACAAAGCATATATATGGTCCTGGGAAAAGACAGCCCTGGCGTTTATTGCAGACCATCTTTTTGGGACCAGGCGGCCGAGAGTGCTTCCAAGATCAAATACGAATTGAAAGAAATGGTCGGCGATCTCATCCAGGATCGGTTTTTTTCTTTTTGGTGATAAAATAATAGGTATTTCCCAGCCTATAAACACCCCCAGAGGAATGAACCAGATGGTTTTATATCCAAATATGAGGAAGAGTAGAATAGAAAATATTATTGAAAGAAAAACCATCGAAACATGCGATAGCTCACGACGGACAGTTATAACACTCGAATCGGATGCTCCGGTTGCTTTACCGGTCAGGATGCTCTCTGCCCATCCCCACCGAAAAAAGCGGCGCAGTACATTCAACCAGCCAGGCCAGACAGGATGTTTTATCACTGCCTTCGGTTCAGCGGCAATTATCCCTTTTTGCTTCAATTGCATGCCGAAATATACATCTTCACCACCGCCTCTTTTGGGAAAATCACTATCAAACCGAATATCTCCTAAAGCTTTTCTTCGAACTGAGAAATTTGCAGTAGGATTCCACCACAATGTTTCGTAACGTTCCGCTTGAGAGAATGAATCGAGTAAAGAGCAGTTTTTTACCAGTCGGGATTGGATAGAGGAGTTACCGACAAAATCGATAATTCCTCCGATAGCCACAATATCACAGTCTGAATATCGTTCCAGGTGGGAACGGACAATACCCTCACCGGGCCGACAATCCGAATCCAGGAACAAGATAACATCCCCTATGGCTGCATCCATGCCAACATTCCTGGCAGCCGCACTTCCCATTCGTTTCCCGGTATTGAAAATTCTGACAAGTTCTACTTTGAAATGATCCGGGATATCTTCGATATTTACTTCGGGAGCATCGATGATGATGATTATTTCTTTAATTAGCTCTTTCTCCCTTAAGAGCAAATTTAGTATTTCCGCCACATCATGGGAAAGAGTTAAGGTAGGAATAATTACAGAACACATTAAGCCCTGTTTGTCTTGATTAACTTCATGGGAATGCTTCCGGTTGATAGAGTTAAAAAGATTTTTTGGTAAAACAATGTTTTTATTACCTGGAGCACCTGTCATTCTATTTCTCCTTATAATTCAGATTGGTTATAGGCATCTTGTCTACAATACTATTCTCGGCTGGAAACGAATCTGGTTTGGAAACTGATTCATCCAGGAAATCCCCGGGTTTAATGGTTTTACCCATGCGCAGCAGCAGCGCGTCACGAACACCAAGGTACCGATAATAATGCTTCGGGCATAAAGCAGAGAATTTGTGGGATGAAAACATGAATTTTGCCCGGAGTTTCAAGGATCGTTTTAATTTTTTGAGTATCTCTCCAAAACATGCCCTGTAACCCCAATGTCTTCTCTTCAGAACCAGGAAATTACGAGTCATATAGTAGTGTTCAAGAATTGTTTTGAGTTTTTGAGAATATTTGGAATTGCTCATTCGCCCATGTAGAACCACCGAAGAGAGGACGATAAACGATGGCAGACCTGATTTTGCCAGTCTAAAACAGTAATCGTACTCTTCCGTATAAAGAAAGAATGAGTTATCCATAAATCCATGATTTTTTACAACAGATAATGGAATCATCATACTGCATCCGTGTACATTTGCTACTTGAATTTCTTTAGCATTACTAAGACCGCTGTCCAAGATTTCCCGGTAGGGCTGATCCCAGGCCAGGACTTTCCTGCTGAATTCAGGTTTGCCGTTTACGTCAACGGCCCAGGCAGTAAACCCGATGCGAGAATGATCATGGCTATGAAGGGGCAAGCTCCCGTATATACCTTCGCCTCTGCGGAGGTAAGCATAGACCAATTCCGCCAGGGTGTCTGTCTTGAATTCCATATCGGTGTTAACCAGCCACAGTAAATCGGCATTTGCCTGTCGGGCCAGGTTCAGGGCTAATTCGTGTCCCCCGGCATAACCAAGGTTTTCTTCCGCACAGATGATAATTATATCGGGATAGGCGGCCCGGATATAACGGACCGAATTATCACGGGAGTTGTTATCAACTACTATTATTTTAAAATTCGGATAGTCTAATCCCACCAGGGAGGCCAGGCAGGAGATTGTATGGGCGTATCCGTTCCAATTAAGAACAGAGATGTGAACCATAGGTAAGAGGTCTCGTTTACCCTTCCCAGGGGTATTTGTATTACAATTCATGAGAGTCTCTGTAGGCTCTGCCGGCGCAGTTCCTCCAGCTTGCGGTATGTATCCAAGCACTTTGAATACAGTAGAGAAAGCAGAACCCTTTTACCTTTCAAAAGATCAACCTTCAAGAGACCGGGCACATAGATATCCCTTAAACCCCCATGTTCCAAGGAGAAATTCCATTCACGTTTCATAAAATCGATGATTTGCCGTGAATATGGAGCCGGATCATCGATACGAATAACCAGGCAATCATGCGGATATTTTCTAGCAAAAGAAATTATATTGTTATTATAGTGATCCCAGACGCAAAGGAAAAAACGCAGTAAAGGTACATTAAAAAATGAGTATTTCACTTTAAGTGTCCACCTGAGACCATTAGGGACCCCGCGTTTAATTTCGGGACGCAGTGGTTCACGACGTAAAAGTGAGTCTACAACCTGGGTGAAAGGACGGTATACGGCTAAAATTTTCAGGCCGGGCTGAATACTTTTCCAAAACTCAAGGAACAACGCAGTTCTTGGGTCTTTCCAACCCCACTGGGCATGTTTCCTGTTTTTATGAACCAGTTCTTTAGCTTGGGCAAAATATTTAGAATTCACAGTAATAGAGTTATGACGAGTGACGAGGAAATCAACCTTATTTTCAGCCAGAATTCTTCTATGTAGTCGTACAAAGCTCTTGTCCTCAAAGTGTCCGGCAAGATTAGTAGGATGAGATGGGATCAGATCATCCCCGATATATAGACCGCAGCTTGCCAACCAGTTAGTGATAAGGGATGTCCCTGAACGGTGCATTCCTACAATTGAGAGAATCCTGGCTGTGGCGCTATTCAAAAAATGACCTCCCTGCGGTTAATCCGGCACAAATTCTCTTGTTAACTAGTATCATAGAAGTATTATAAAGGAGGTATTTTATTTTTTCAATGGCTCCGAAATAAAATTCAGCATTTTCTTCGTATAAACATTCCAGGAAAAATTATACATCGATTTACGGGCATTGTCCGAAATAGTCCTCTTCAATGAAGAATCTTCCGCCAAAATATGTATATACTTAACTGCTTCATCAACACTCAACGAAGTTAAAACCAAAGAATTAAACATATGCCGGGCAAAATCAATGGTACCATGTGGGGATAATACTGCCGGAATGCCGCAAGACATGGTTTCGGCAGCCGGGTTACACCAACCGGCTCCTGTATCCGAAGTTATCAATAAATCCAAACTCCTATAGAAGTCTCTTAACTTGTAGTTGAACAAGGGACCTTTTAAGAATATTCTCTTATTCTTACTTAACCTGTGATGTATATCTTTATCTATATTATCTACATTTCCATATAGATGGGCAAAAAAGTTATCGGGAAGTTTGGAAAATACTTTCAAAAAAAATGAAGGATTCTTCCTGATATAATTTCCTATTATTATTTTATTCCTGTCAAAACTCTTTATGGAAGGGCTGAATAATTCCACATCTACAGCTCCGGGAAGGATTAAATGCCTTTCCGCCTCAATCTCCCTAAGTTCTTCTATACTCCAATGAGAATTATTTGCTATGACTATTTCGGGTGAGAAATATTTGTTTGCCTCAAGAAACCTTGATTTCAATGTAGTATCGTTTAATATATGTTGTACCCTGGTACCGAATCTGGGATCTTTCAGACAGGATAATTTTCTCAAATGAGATGGACTTGCTCCTGCTCCGGGCAGCATAACACAATCCCATTTTTGGCTGCCAGGGGAATCAAAATAAAGAACTCTTTTCTTAATATAATCCCATTCGATAAGGGTCTCGGCTAGGCTGATAAAATCTACTTGTATATCATAAAACCGGCATGCCTTAGCAAAATTTATAAACCTGTTTATTCCCCCGGTTACCGGGAATCCAAACCAGGCTATAGCTATTCGTTTAATGCTTTTGACAGGTTGGGGATCAGTTTTTATTTTTATTTCTCAGGTCCTTTTTAAAACTTTACCGATGATTGATTTCGACAATTTTTTTTCCTGTCCCGTTTTTTTGAACATGATGTGTTTCCGGCCTGTCCCCTTTCTTCCCGTGCTTTCTGAGGATGGGAGTCATTCAAGGTGTTTTTAGAAGCAACCATGCCAGAAGATGAAGCAGTGCCTGGGAAGTTATCGTTATACAGGAAAGGGGTCAAATCTACTCTTAGCTCTTTTCTAATATATCCTTTAAGTTTTTGACTCGTTTACTAATATTTTTATTCTTCTCCATCTCGCGTTTTACTCTTTCTACAACGCTTCCAACTGTGCTGTTTTTATCGATCCCAAATGCTTTACCTACACCTTTTAGCGTATCATTCAGCCTCTCCTACCACGATTCATCACATGATACCAAGCATCTGGATATTGTATTCTTAATGGTCTGGACATACTATACTTATACAATAAAAATTAGTAAGAGACAAGAGTAGATTTGACCCCTTTAATATAGCAAAATCAATTGAGCGATCAGATGTCAAACTCTGCCCAGAGGGGCCGATAATCGGCGATGTGATATTTCACAGCAGCATTGAAATAGACTTCGCTGGTATTCCAGGCATCCACAAAAAAGGGCGTGTGGTCAAAGTCGAAAACTCCAGAGTTATCTGTGTAGGCGTCTTGCATACCGCCCGCATGGAAGGCCACTTGGTCATAATGCTTATCGCCCGCAAGGTTGCTGCCCATCGATGTTGAATGTTGGGGCAATATCAAGCGCTTGGCCTTCAACGCCTTGTAGACAGTGCTTGACTCGTCGCGAATAGGAAGATTCAAGTCCCCCCATGACCAGTATGTTTTGCGAATAGGTTCCTGGCGCCTTATGACGCTGATCGGCCCATCGCGCCAGAGCGTAGGCCTCAAGCGCGCGGCGATCCTCGTCGTAGTAGGCATGGCTTCCAAAAAAGAGATGGACGGAAACCGCAGTAAAGTCCAGGTCGCCCGCCCGAAAAGCCACCGCATAGGGGTTTCGGTCAAAGCCCCTGTATGCACCCGAGACGCCTCGCATACGAATGTGGCGTTGATCGCTGGGAGGTATAGCCACCTCCGCGGCCAGTTCCAGCCGTGTCACTTTGCTGCTGTCATACAGAAACCCCGCTCGCTCGTAATTGCCGCCTATGTCCGAGAGGATTACCGCATAAGTTTCAGGCAGATGATTCAACAACGATCGCAAATGCCTCAAATCATCGGCAATTTCCTGGACGGCGACAAAATCGAACCAGCCAATCACTTCCGCCATCAGCGCAAAATCATCATCCGTTCGGTGTTGGAGGCCGAAATTCGTGAGGTTCCACGTCGCGGTCAGCAGTTCGTTCGCGGCCTTTTCTGGAACGTCACGAAGGGCCTTTGTAGACAAGAGCGCTTGGCGTTCTGTCGCCAAAACGTAAGTGAAGACCGGATTTTCCTGATCATGC
>JAJSZT010000091.1 GCA_030272815.1 Deltaproteobacteria bacterium | reverse complement strand
TAATAGGTCGAGATTCGGTCAAAATGGGACATTTTACGAGTTCGTCAAGATTCACATGATTTAAAATTTATGGTCTCAACCATAATATGTAATGCACAGTTAAGACTACTATGTAGATGGTTGAAATGGATTTTAGCGAATTCTATTCGGTATTACAAACAGAATACAAAACGATTCAGGACAGGTCAAGTACCCTCTCAATAAGTTCAGGTAAACGTCAAAGTTCTCAAAACAAGAAAAAGGTCATGACAGACGTATTGTGCTTACTCAATTAAAAATAATATCAGAGATCACGGTAAATAGCAATCTTAGCCCATCTTTGTGAAAAAATAGCAAAAAAGTGTGTTTTGGTGGTATATTTTATGGTACTACAAAATAATTTACCAACAAAATCAATCTATTACAAACCGCATTTAAGCAATTTCTCAATGTAGTGCCATACGGATAGCTTCAAACGAAGCAACCAACTGAAATAATAGTACTATCAAAATAAATGTAGTGCCATACGAAAATATAGCTTATTGATATTATTAGCATAATATTTCAAAATGACAAAGATGGGTTAGGGCTCGGTCAAAAATAACTTGGCATTTTTGCATCCCAACTTCACCATATCTTTCATCGATCTTTATTCGCAAAAATCCTCGAAATAGCCCGCTATTCCTGCGGGTTTGCTCAATCAGATCGATGAAATCTACGACAAATTTGGCTTGCGTTCATTAGTTTATAAGTTGCTGTGGGGCTGAATAGCTTAATTTGAGCTTTGCGAGATGATTGATATACTTCAGCCTTCAGTCTATCCACCTGAGTATTCAAACCATTCTTTCAATTTCCTTTAACTTTTTATCAAGCTTTTTTGCTTCTCAATAAGTTCTGGCAACTTTTTAAAAATTTTTATCGTCATTCTCGCGAAGGCGGGAATCCAGTGCTTTTTCGGATTTTCTGGATTCCCGTTTTCACGGGAATGACGTTTGGTGCCAGAACTTATTGAGAAGTTACGCTTTTTTCAGAAACAGGAAAGGCGGTCTTAAGTTCCTGGGCAAAAATAGATACTTTGTATTTATATTGCAAAAGCATTATGCTATATGATGGCCAAACCGCATATGGCATTACGACTCATAGGATTCTAAAGAGCTTTCTTTTGAATTGGTTGTATCCCTGTCATGACCTCTTTCTTGTTTTGAGGACTTTGACGTTTCCCTGATTTAGATGACTATCCACTTGACACAAATCTTAATAAAAAATATGAACTTAGGGCGCGGTGAGAAGTTACCGCTTTTTGTGGTGAAAAAACATGATAAAAAAAACTCCGATTATCTGTATTGTAGGAAAATCCGAATCAGGCAAAACTACACTAATAGAAAAACTTATTCCTGAGCTTAAAAAGCGCGGATACAGAATAGGAAGTATAAAACACACATGTCAAGCATTTGATATCGACAAAAAAGGAAAAGACAGTTGGCGCCACAGGAAAGCAGGCGCAGATATTGTACTTATTGCATCCACAGATAAAATTGCCATGATAAAGGATAATGATTGTGAATCTCTCGACTGCCTCGAAAAATACTTTCAAGACGTAGATCTTATTATAGCAGAAGGCTATAATAAGGAAAATAAACCCAAAATTGAGATTGTTCGTGCAGCGACCCGAAAAGAGCCTATTTGTTTAGACGATAGCAAACTCATAGCACTTGTTACAGATGCAGATATAGTCCATAAAGTTCCAGGATTTGGCCTTGAAGAAATTGATAAACTGGCTGATTTTATAGAAAGAAAATATTTATGACCAGAGATGATCTTAACTACCTGAAAACATGGTTTACAGAATATGTATCTAATTTCTATTCTGATGATCCTGATTATAACCACCTAATAAGGCTAAAAGAAGAACATACAATTCGTGTGTGCTGCAATATAGCCATGCTTGGTAAAGAGTTAGGACTTTCAGATCAAGATATGGTTCTGGCGGAGACAATTGCTTTATTTCACGACATCGGAAGGTTTAAGCAGTATAAGACTTATCGTACGTTCAACGACTTCGTCTCTGAAAACCATGCCAAGCTTGGTTTACGCCAAATGGCTATTCACAGAGTTTTGTCCGCCTGCACAACTGCTGAAAAGCGTTTAATTACAAGGGCAATAGCATATCACAACGCCGCAAGCCTGCCTGTAAATGAAAATGATAACACCTTGTTTTTTATGCGACTTATTCGAGATGCTGATAAACTGGATATCTGGAAGCTGTTTATTGATTACTGCAACGAACGTGAAAAAAAGCATAGCTCGGCTATAGAACTTGGCCTGCCTGACGATCCGATATATTCGCAAAGGGTTATAGAAAGCCTTAAACAGCGAAGGCTTGTCCTAATGCAGGATTTAAAAAGCCTTAACGACTTTAAATTATTACAAATAGGCTGGGTTTATGATTTAAATTTTGTTCCATCTTTCAAGACCGTTCAAAACAGAAAATATATAGAAAAACTCGAAGAAACTCTGCCGCAATCAAAAGAAATTAAAGAAGCTGTTCAACAAGCACATGACCATGTAAATTCCTTTCTATAGAGCAATCATCATTTGTTTTGAAATACGGCATTTTTTATACAGGAAAAAATATTTTTTTACATTCTTTTGCAGGTAATCTAAGCCTTTTAATAGCTATTTCCGCAACCTGTGATACTGGATCATACATCTGCGAAACAGGAGGATTGTAAGCAAGCTCGGCATCCATAATATCATAGACGGTCATGCCGCCGTGTATGGCAAGAGCAAACAAATTAATTCTCCATGCAGCGCCTTCCTTCCCCACAGCCTGCGCACCCAGGATCTTTCCGGTGTCTGATTCAACAATGACTCCAATGCTGATTTCTTCAGCATCAGGCATATAATGTGGTTTTATCTCCCGTTTTGTAAAAAACGCCCTTGCCTCATAGCCCAGACTTTTTGCGGTTCCCAGAGTATAGCCGGTTGAAGCGATCTCAAGCCCACCTATAACTGTAACAAATGTGTTCAAAGCGCCTGGATAAGGGCTCTTGCCTCCTGCTGCATTTATTCCAGCCGCCATCCCCTGCCGGTAAGCCGAGGTTGCAAGCTGCATAATGGCTGGCGTCCCATCTATCCGGGAATAAGTCTGTACAAGATCGCCAACTGCATACACAGCTTTTACAGATGTTTCCATCCTGTTGTTTACAACTACGAATCCGTTTTCTATTTTTGCGCCCGCCAATTCAGAAAGCCGCGCATTTGGCTTCATACCCACAGCCATAACAACTATATCGCAGTCTATATTTTCGCCGGCGATTTCTACAGATTCGACTTCCTGCGCTCCATTTATGCGGTCTATGCCCTTACCAAAAAGGACTCTGATCCCAAGACGTTCAAGATGTTCAATTATAATACTTCCCATTGAGGGTTCCAGGTTTCGCGGGAAAGGAGGAGGGGTTCTCTTTGTTATTGCCACATCAAGTCCCAGTTTCTTCAGCCCTACCGCTATCTCCAGGCCGATAGAGCCTCCGCCTACGACAAGCGCTTTCTTTTTATTGGAAGATTTGGCAGCCTGAAGAAGAGCTTCACTGTTATCAATATCAGATACAAAATGAACTCCTCTGCCCGCAAGCTCCTTTGCACCGGGAACTCCGAGGATAATCGGCGATGCGCCTGTTGCAAGTATCAATGAATCATACTTGATCTCCTTCTCCTTTGAAGTCGCCAGGTCAAGTGCTTTTACTGTTTTTCTTTCCGCATCAACGGAAACAACTTCGTGAAAAAGGAGCTTGCTCAGCCTGTTTTTTACTTCAGGTACATTATATTTCAGCTCATCAAAATCTTTAACAACGCCTTCAATAACAAAGGGAAGACCGCAGGGAGAAAACTGATCAAAATTTCTCTTCTCAATAATGGTTACATGGCACTTTCGGTTATAACTCAGAGCGCTCTTTGAAGAATAGAGCCCGCCTGCTCCAAGACCGACAATTACTATTTCCATACTATCATCCTGCAAGACACGGTTTGCGGGCAGCGCTTACTTCATCAAGTCTTCTTACTTTGCTTTTGCCTGGAGCATTGTGCAGCAAGTCCGGGGCATCCCTTGCTTCATCCGCAATAGCCTTAAATGCTTCAATAAATTTGTCGATATCTTCTTTTGACTCTGTTTCCGTTGGCTCAACCATTATTGCCCCGTGAACCACAAGCGGAAAATAAACGGTTGGAGGATGAAAGCCGTAATCCATAAGGCGCTTGGCCATATCAAGTGTGGTAACGTGGTCGTCCTTCTGTTTTTCATCGGAAAACACGCATTCGTGCATACACGGCCTGTCATATGCGAGGTCTAAAGTATCCTTCAGGCTTTCCTTTATATAATTTGCATTTAAAACAGCAAGCCGGCTGGCCATCTTCAGATCTTTCGGCCCCATACTTATGATATAACTGTAAGCCTTAATCATGACTCCAATATTTCCGTGGAAAGCCTGCATTTTGCCAATAGATTCTGGATAATTATCAGAAAACGCATAATTGCCTTTCTCTTCAACAATACGGGGAACTGGCAGAAATTGCTCAAGATGCTTTTTCACACAAACAGGCCCCGAACCTGGGCCTCCTCCACCGTGGGGTGTGGAAAAGGTCTTGTGCAGGTTCAGATGCATTACGTCAACCCCGATTTTTCCCATTTTTACTATACCCATTACAGCATTCAGGTTTGCGCCATCGCAATAAACAATTCCTCCTTTGGAATGAACAATTTCAGATATTTCCCTGATGTTCTCTTCAAAAAGGCCAAGCGTGTTCGGATTTGTCAGCATTATTCCGGCTGTGTCTTCATCCATTAAATCAGCAACGGCCTTAGCAGAAAGAATTCCATTTTCATTGGACTCAACCTGTACAGAACGATAACCACACAGGGTTGCAGTCGCCGGATTTGTGCCGTGGGCTGTATCAGGGACAAGAATCTTAGAACGCTGCGCACCTCTGTTTTTGTGATAAGCATGAATAATTAACATGCCTGTAAGCTCTCCATGCGCTCCTGCAGCAGGCTGAAGGGTTGTTGCATCCATGCCGGTAATCTCAGTAAGATATCGTTCAAGCTCAAACATCATCTTGAGCGTTCCCTGAGAAAGACCTGTCGGAAGCAGTGGATGAGCGCCTGCAAATCCTGAAAGCCCTGCCTGTCTTTCGTTTGTCTTTGGACTGTATTTCATGGTGCACGAACCCAGCGGATACATGCCGGTATCTACCCCGAAATTCCACTGGGAAAGCCTGGTGTAATGTCGTACTACATCAACCTCGCTCAAATCAGGGAAATCAGGGCATTCTCCTGTTAGTTCATTGTCGAGAAGGAAAGATTCAACATCACGCCGCGGCAAAGAATAACCGCACCTTCCTTTTTTGCCTTTTTCCCAAAGCAGCGGCTCATTTAGAATAAGTCCTGTGGCGCCTACGGTTTCCTTCATAGTTTAATCTCCCTGACAAAAGCATCCATGTCGTTTTTCGACATGGTCTCCGTCACACATAAAAGATAGTGGCCTGTAAGCTCTGGATAGTATTCAGCCAGAGGAAGACCTGCTACAATTTTTTTCTCCAGAAGACGATCATAGACAGAATCAAAACCTGCGGGGAATTCCACCACGAATTCATTAAATGTCGGACTTTCAAAACTAATTTTAAATCCTGCTTTCTTCAATTCCTGCTTTAGATATTCAGCCTTGTCATGATTAAGCTCGGCGAGTTTCTTTATTTCGGTACCTCCCACTGAGGCCATATAAATTGCGGCCGCAAGCGCACAAAGGCTGTTATTGGTACAGATGTTGGAAGTAGCCTTCTCGCGGCGAATATGCTGTTCCCTTGTAGCAAGTGTGAGAACAAAACCTCTTTTTCCGTCAAGATCTTTGGTCTGGCCAACAAGACGACCAGGCAGGCTGCGCATATATTTCTTTCTGCTGGCAAGCATGCCAAGAGCCGGTCCGCCAAATGAACGAGGAATACCCAGGCTTTGACCTTCACCGCATACAATATCGGCGCCCTGACTCCCTGGATTTTTTAGAAGCCCATATGAAAGAGCTTCTGTGAAGCATGTAATAAAAAGAGCATCTTTATTGCGGATCTTCTCTTCAGCCTCGTTAAGGTTTTCAATGCATCCAAAAAAATTAGGAGACTGAACAGCAACAGCCGCAAGATCATTGAGTTCATCAAGCCCGTCAAAGTCTGTTAAACCGTTGTTGAGATACGGGAGTTCAATTACTTGATATCCGGTCGGCTCAAAATAAGTTCGAACCACCTGACGATAGAGAGGATGAATCAAACTTGAGACAGCCACTTTTCTTTTTTTGCTTATACGAACTGCCATAAGAAGCGATTCGGCAAGAGCTGTCGCGCCATCGTAATGTGAAGCGGTTGCCACCTCCATTCCCAAAAGACGGGCGGCAAGTGTCTGATACTCGTAAATTGCCTGCAGTGTTCCCTGGCTGACTTCCGGCTGGTAGGGAGTATAAGAAGTTACAAACTCCGACCGGCCGAGAAGGAAAGATGCTGAAGCAGGTATATAATGTTCATAGCTGCCTGCACCCATGAAAACCTTATAATCCGGTGATACCGCCATAGCATCGGAAAGAGCGGACATATGAGAGTCTAATTCCCACTCGGTCAAAGCATCGGGCAGTTGTAAATCATCCTTGCTGATGCAATCATCAGGTATTGTTGAAAAAAGACCATCAATATTATCAGCTCCAACAACCTGCAGCATTGATTTAATATCTTCGCTGGTATGAGGAAGATAACGCATTTATTCTGTTCCTTTCAATTTTTCCAGACAGGCTTCACTTGTCATCAGTGTATCCATCTCAGAAGGATTACTGGGATTGATCACAACAAACCACCCATCGCCATATGGGCTGTTGTTAACCAGTTCAGGAGATTCTTCAAGATCGTTGTTAACAGAAACGATTTTACCGCCGACCGGCATATAACATTCAGAGACAGCTTTAACAGATTCAACTGTTGCAAATACTTCTCCCTTTTTAAAAGTATCTCCAGCCTGCGGCAGTTCAACAAAAACAATGTCTCCCAACTGATCCTGAGCATAGTCGTCAAGACCAACTCTAACTTTATCTTCCTCAAGCCTGGCCCATTCATGATCATCTGCATAACGAAGATCTGCCGGCAAATTCAATTCACTGATCTCTTTCATAGTTTCTCCTTTTGTAACACGTTAGCGCTTTTAAATATTATTTTTTTGGACAGGATTTACAAGATATTCAGGATTTAAATTATTGCAATACTAATAAAATAACATATCTGTAAATCTGAAAAAAAGCAAGAAGCAGAAGCTCGCCCTAAGATTGTCTAAACTATTTTGAACAATAATCCAAGAGGTCAATTAAAAGAAAAAATGTATTGTGTCAATCAAAGTATCTTGCCCGGCAATGGCTCTGCAGAGCGGACCACCCCATGCCTTCAAGGGTTTTCTTGCATGGCCTTCTTTGAGTATCTTTTCAGCGACGATAATTTCCAAAGCGTTTGAGATGTTGCCGACGCTTTTTTTCAAGCTTGTTTAAGATCGGCTCCATTTTTCTTTGCTGGTCAGGAGTGAGGATGGTCTGGATCTCGGTCATGATTTGATCCAGAATGTGTCTAACCTGTGCTCGGTGCGTTAGCCGAAGTGTGGTAATCTGTATCTGGTGTTTTTGAACGATTTTTTCAACCTGAGCTTGTTGATCACTGGTTAAGCGCAGTTTACGGGTAAGGCGATCTACAATAAACGCGGCATTGGCCGTCGGTTTTTCCCGTAGTTGAACGTGACGATTTTTAATGTACATGCCGGTTCCGATAGATCCGAACAGCGCCCCTACTGTAAAAAGAAGCACGACACCAATTGTTGATTTCCATTTATTCATCTTCTTTTCCTTGTTATTGTAAAAAATCCAGATAGGCTACCGTGTCTGTGACTGATGCCATAAGATCAAGCGCCTGCCACTCGGAAACAACATCAAAGTTAAAAGCCGCAACCCCGCACACGATTGCAAGCACGGCGGTCACAGGGGCAAGTTTCCACGCGGCCCGTGAAACGGCCTGGAAAAACGATGCTTGCCCCTGGGGCGGTTCCATCTGTCGGATGCGCCTCATTACATCCTGCTGCCATTTACACCCAAGCTGTCCCGGGTCGGTATCGGCAGCCTTGTAGACCGGCGCTAAGGTTTTTAGCAGTCTGTTAACAGCCTGGTTGTTGATCTTCATTGATTTATCCCTTCTCGCAAGGCCGCCAGAATTTTTTTAAGTTTCTTCCGGGCACGGAACGTCCTGATTTTAACATTCGCACTGCTCCATCCAAGGAGGCCGGCGGTTTCTTTGACACTATGACCTTGAAAATAAACAAGCTCCATGACCATCCTGTCTTCAGGGCCAAATTTTTGTAAAACAGCCTCCAGGACCTGCCTTGCTTCCCGTTGTTCTGCCAGCCTTTGCCCTGTTTCGTCTGATATGACCTGTTCGATCCAGTTGCGCTGATCAGTGGTGAGGCTGCTTTCGGCAATCTCATTGCGGCGATATTGTTTCCTCCAAAAATCGTAGCAGGTCCTGATCGTAACAGCGGCAAGCCAGCCTTTAATGCTCCCCTTTTCCCGGATGTTAGAAAGGCCCAGGTACAGTTTAATAAATACCTCTTGAGCGATGTCTTCAACCTGGCTTGCAGGAACATGAGCCGCAGCGATGGCGCCAACATGCCTTTTGTGCCTGGTTAAGAGCTTTTCAAAGGCATTGGTGTCACCGCTGCAAGCTTGCCTGACAATCTCCTGGTCGTCATCTTCTGGTTTATGAAGGCTCATGTATGAATTCGCTGATACCAGTCAGATTTGGCACTCTTAAAGACTACAGGTTCTCTTTTTCTTGGCCGCCATACGTTCTTTCCTGCATAGCCTTTCGCTTTGCCTGATGTTTACTCCTGCGCCCGGTTCTTATTTTTTCCAGCTTTGCACGCTGCTCAGGTGTCAAAACGACGTTAATCTGGCTGCGAGTCCGCTGTTTCAAGACAAACAGGTCTTCCATTACAGGGACCATTTTCTGGAAGTCGGCTCTTGCCTGGGCCTCGCCAAATGAGTCTTTTGTTTCGGCATTTGCCTGGCGGAACGTACTCAGTTTCCCCGTCAGCTCCTGGTGAGCTTTCCGGTTTTGCTGCAGTATCCCTTTGATTTGTTCTTTCTGGGTATCGCTAAGATCGAGTTTTTTCAATATGTTAAATAGACCTTTGCCGTGGACATCGTGTCCACGGCCGACGAAAGCCAGTGCGGTAGAGGCGGCGCTTATGCAGAAAAGAACAGTTAATGCCGCTCCAACGATTTTAATAGTGTTGTTTCTTGTTTTCATACTTTTCTCCTTTGTTAGAAATAATGGTTATAAGCAAGGTTTTGCTTTCTTTGAATTCAAAGCGCTTGTATTTCTAAAGTCGAAGAAAAGACAGTTTCGGTTACAATAATTGTAACCGTTCACGAAACGTTGAAATTAGAAATTTGGGCTTCATGCTTTTGTACTGTTGATGAACGCATTCAATTTTGGGCCGATTTTTTCAACTATTGCTCAGATGAAGGACCAGGGAGAATTTTAAGATCGGCCTGGAGAAAATCAAAGATTTAGGGACCGCGCTTACAAGCACTGAGACAGCATTATTTGAATTGTTAAAGGGGGCCACAGGTTATCCCCACCCCATTCGTGATAATCTCAAGTTAAACTTTGAATTTTCACAACATGATGACTCTTTTTACCACGTCAACTAATAAACTAATGTACCGCAAACGACCTAAAAAGCATTCTTTAACCTAAATTGAGCAATTTTTTACTCGACCTGCACCAATCTCTTGCGCATCAAGGACTTGCGAAAAGTCTCGACATATCCATTGGTATGCCTGCGCTTTTCGCAAACCTTGCTGCATCAAGATCTCGGCACATTTCTTCGCAAAAAATCGCTCAACTTAGGTTTAAACAAAAAAATGAGAGTGCGGATCAGGTATTCAAGCAGGATAGGAAAATCTCAGCGGAATCTCACCATAGTCATCAGTA
>JAJSZT010000090.1 GCA_030272815.1 Deltaproteobacteria bacterium | reverse complement strand
TGGGTGCTAAAGTCTATATACTTGAAATGCTACCAGGGTGAGATCTTTGGCATAGTAGGTCCCAATGGCGGTGGAAAATCAACCCTGCTTAAAGTTATTTTAGGACTTGTTCGTCCTCAAAAAGGTGTGGTGAAATTATTTGGACATATGCCTGACAAGCACAACAGGCTTGAAGTCGGATATCTGCCCCAGATTTCCAAAGCTGACAGATCTTTTCCTGTTACAGCCCTGGATGTAGTCTTAATGGGCTTATATAACAGGATTGGTTTTTTAAAACGACCAGGAAGCAAAAGCAGGGAAGTTGCAATGGAGATGCTGGCCAGGATAAATATGGCTGAACATGCAGAAAAGCCCTTTGGACTTTTGTCCGGAGGCCAGCAGCAAAGAGTTCATATTACTCGTGCATTGGCATCAAAGCCCAAGCTTTTGGTACTGGACGAGCCTTCAACAGGAGTTGACAGTGTTGCTCAGGAAGATTTTTATGAATTGCTGGCCAAATTTAGAGATGAAATGAATATATCGGTAATAATGGTTTCACATGATATAGGAGTTATTACTGCCCATGCGGATCGCATCGCATGTTTGAATTTAGAAATTCACTATCATGGTGAACCGGATTCCTGTTTTGAACCTGAAATAATGCAAAAGGTTTATGGGAAAAACCTTAACATTATGGTTCATGATTCCAGATGCGCAACATGTTTTAAGAAACATGAACATAATGATTGAAATTTTTAACCTTGAATTTATGCGGAATGCATTTATGGCCGGTATAATGTTGAGTCCAGTTCTTGCTGTAGTGTCGTTTTTTGTTGCGCTCCGCCGTTTATCATTTGTGGGGGTTGGTGTGGCGCATTCAGCATTCGGTGGCATTGCTTTAGGATTTCTTCTAGGTATCTCCCCTACACTTACAGCCATTATATTTGCAATAGCTGTCTCCAATGCAATCGGCTACATAGGCAGGCATGGAAAATTAAGCGCCGACACAGCCATAGGAATCTTTTTTGCTTTTGCCATGGCGCTTGGGGTTGTTTTTATTGGCATGTCAGATCAATACAACGTAGATCTTTTCGGATATCTTTTTGGTAACATACTCGCAATTACCAGTAACGATTTAATAATTATTGCATTGTTGGGAGGTTTTGTCCTTATCTCCATTTTTTTGCTTTTCAAGGAATTGCTGTTTGTTTCATTTGACAGAGAGGTTGCGCTCGTTAGCGGAATGCCGGTAGCTTTTCTTGATCATTTCTTTCTTACAATACTTGCGATGTCAGTTGTAATCAGCATGAAAATTATAGGAATAATTCTTGTCTCAGCTCTTCTTGTAATACCCGGAGCAGCAGCTTCACAAATAACTAATCGCTATATTCCAATGATTGCAATTGCCATAGCAGTTGCTTTGATATCCACAGTAGGAGGCCTGTTATTTTCATATTATGCAGACCTTGCATCAGGCGCAACCATTGTAATATTATCGTCCATTATTTTTTTATATTATTTATAGTCGGCCGGTTTCGGAAATAAAAAACCTCGTTGATCCTAAGAAATCAGGGTGATAGATTGATTTTAGACAAAAAAACTATCATCAACAAAATATAATAATTATGTCACAAGAGGTTCTTCCTTTCAACCTTAAAGTAGTCCGTGGAGTTTCTGGAGAACATCATCATATTTGCTGTCACTGAAACAGAATTTAAGCGTGGTGAATTTTTCACGCAGCTTTTTGATCTGATCAACAACGTTGCCATTATTCATTACAACTTCATGGACAAGACCTGCCAGTAATTGAAAGTCTTTTTCTTCCATCCCAAAGCGGGTCATTTCAGATACACCCATTCTCAATGCCCCTGAAGCGGTAAATCCTTCTTCATCTGTACTTGCCTGATAGTTGCATATGATATTATTTGCTTCCAGTTGTCTCGCAATTTCCGGGCCGCGGCTGTAGCCAACATGTACTATCACCTGATGAGTTTCTGTAAAGTCAATTGCCGGATCTCCTGCGACATCCAGACCACAGTCTTTAAGTGCACAGGCAAATGATTTGGCATTGGCGATAACCTTAGGCTGGTATTCGTCTTTGAAGTAATTCATCTCGTATGCAGCTATCAGCAAACCAAGCAGAGTGCCCAGGTGATGGTTGGACACAGAACCAGGGAATGTTCTCCGAACAAGAGATTCCCAGAGTCCATAGAATTCCTCGTTTTCTTTGAAATTTGTTCCAACGACACCGCGCTGTGTGCCAAAAAAGGTCTTATGGGTCGAGCCTGTAACTATGTCGGCACCTTCGGCAAATGGCTGCTGAAAGTGAGGACCAATAAGCCCCAGAACATGTGCCATATCATACATTACCACAGATTTAAGAGCCTGAGCATTCAGAAACTGACGAATTTCAGCGACAGGTTCTTTATGTATGACCATGCTTTTCCCGAAAATAATAAACTCCGGCCTGTACTCATCAATTAGTTTCAGGGTTGCCGCTACATCAATTTTAAAGGGGTTGTCGGCCAGTACAGGAAAATTTACAACAGCAGGTTTTTCCGTGCGGGGATCCCTTGCTACATAGTCCTTTAGCGCACCCATTGGCTGGGCGCTCAGATGTCCGCCCTTGCCGATGTGGTTGTGCATTACCTGACGAATTCTGCGTGGTTCAGACTTGCGGTCAGCGCGGTTAATGAAGTCGATCATTGCACTGAAAACAGCGGTATTTGCCATTTGACCGCTGATAAGACGTGTCTCTACATTGTCGCATCCAAAAAATTTCCGCATTTCTTCTTCCAGAATCCGTTCGACTTCACATATAAAATCGGTCCCCTGGTAATAGAAGATATCAGCGTCATAGAATGCAATGGACTTTTTGTGTTCCGCATAACGGAAGGCCGGATCCATCACAGACAAAAGCCTGGCCATCGGCGAGATCGTCATCTCTGATGGAATCAGATTGATGCAGCTTTTCTGCCGCCAAAGAGTATTTTCCAGGGTTTTTTCAAGCAATCTGCTGACCCTGGATTGTGTATCTCCGGCAGGGAGCTCCTTTTCGGCCAATTGTTGATCAAATACTATGGGACGGGCGTAAGGAGGTGCTTCTGAACGCATATGGTGCTTGACCACAACAGCATCAACAGCTTTACCTCGGATTTTTATTGTGAGCTTTTCGTCTTCAAGGATGTCGCTGTCTATATATCCCAGACATATAGAGCGCAACTGATGATGTTCGGTTTGCAAAGATGCCAGACCTTCACCTTCAACAGTCCATAGTGGTACCATTGTACCGCTGGTGATGTAGCCAACTTGCGTATCACCTTTGAACACCTTTGCCCCTTCACGGGCAATACCCCGTCCTGTAACAGCGATTGGCTTAATCATGCGCGGCAGGTCATTTATCAGAGAGTAGTCGCGTGAGATTATTTTCTTATTAGCATTGTGCTGCTTAATTAGCTCAGAATAACCTATATAATTACCCTTCAGCAAAGAAAAACTAACTGCAAACTTTGCAAGGGGGCAGGCTATTATAGGGATTTCTTTTCCATCAGGATCAATTCCAAGCTCATGACCATAAAGAGGCAAGCTAGCTTCCAGGCGGAGTGTATCTCTTGCACCAAGACCTATAGCGGTTGCTCCTTTGGCAATGATTTGATCCCAAATACCCAGTGCGTCATCACGGTTTATGAAGAGCTCAAAACATAATGGCTCTCCTGTATAACCTGTGCGGGCTATTTTCACCGTGGCTCCTGAGATCGTCACAATGCTGACTGCGTTTCTGATAGGCTCAGGGAGGTTGCCATGCCCGATAATTTCTTCCATTATATGTCGAGACATTGGTCCCTGAAGCGCAATCATGGCAATATCGCTGGTTTTGTCAATAAGCTCAACGTTTTGAAAGTCTTTAAGATGTAAATTCAGGTGTTCCCAGTCCTTTTCGCGATTAGCTGCATTGACTACCAGAAGATACTCTTCTTCTACAAAGCGATATAGATAAGCATCGTCAACCGCGCCTCCATTTTCATTTGGAATAAGCGTATACTGGGCGCCGGTTTCCCTGATGTTAAGTGCTTCAGCATTATTGGTTAAAACGTGTTGAAGAAATTCTAGTGCTCCAGTACCCCGGACGACAAATCGTCCCATATGGGATACATCAAAAAGTCCTGCTTTTTTGCGTGTAGCCAGATGCTCTTCCAAAATTCCGGCAGGATAGAAAATCGGCATTTCCCAACCGCTGAATTCTACTATCTTTGCACCAAGAGCGACATGTCTGTCATAGAAAATAGTTCGTTGAAGTCCGCTCATTAATTAGCTCCTTTCCTTTAACCTAAGTTTGACAAAATGGTTAGTAGCAGCCTTAACCGGTTTCGTCAACTCAAGAAGAAAACCTTGTTGCGCTTGAGGAATCAAGTTGACAAGTGTTGTTAAGAGTACTATTAATAATATTATGTAATATACCTATAAGGGGGTTGATTAATATGCTTATTAAAATCCATGCCGGTTTGACGACTAGTATCAGTGACATGAAACGAAACCCGCAAGCTCTCATTGATAGCGCTCACGGTGAAACCATTGTACTGCTAAACCGCAACAAACCCACCGCTTACATCGTGCCGGCTAAAACTTATGAGATGTTGATGGATTTGGCAGAGGATATCGAGCTTGGCAGTATCATCGAAGAGCGAAAGGACGAAAAAAAAGAAGCCGTTGAGGTCGGTATCGATGAGTTATAAACTAAAATTCCTGCCCAGCGCCTTGAAAGAGTGGCGCAAGCTTTCCCCTGAAATTAAATCTCAATTTAAAAAACAGTTGCGGCATAGACTGGAAACGCCATATATCGATTCTGCCAGGATAAGAGGATACAAAAACCATTATAAAATAAAACTGTGCTCTGTCGGCTATCGCCTTGTATATGAGGCTGAAGATAACGAGATAAGCGTATATGTGATTTGTGTGGGCCGAAGGGACACTATTTATAAAATTCTAAAGAAAAGAAAATCACCAATCAAATAACAAGCAAAAACCTGCCCGTTGTTGTACTGCTCAAATATGGCATCTTTATAACCCGGCTGTGTAGCAATTGAAATTTCTTATAATAAATCCAGAGGGCTTTTAAGGGAATCGATATCTTTTTTCATGACATGGGTATAAATTTCGGTGGTGATGATCGGCAACACCGATGACCACCTGAAAAATTTCCTTATGTTGCACAATGATGAGGGCTGGAGACTGAGCCCTGCATTCGACCTGGTACCGAACATCGGTTTTAACAGAGAACATGTGCTGCGCATCGGGCTTGATAACAGGCCGCCTGATCTTGAAACACTCCTGCAGGAGGCCGGGCATTTCGGGTTAAAACGACGACAACAGGCCAAGGAAGTAGTAATGGAGGTTCATGAGGCTGTCTTGGAATGGCCCGCAATTTTCACTGCCAATAAAGTGCCTGCGAAAGATGCGGAAAGTATTGGTAGAGATATCAGCCAACGGCTGGAAAAATGTTTGAGATAGCACCAAATTTACACCTGGAAATAATTTAAACTAAAAATACTGGCAACCATATCCAAAAAAAACCGCGACCCAGCCCCTCTAAAGGTGAAGGCACCCTGAAAGAATAAAAGGGACAGAAGAAAGCATACAAAACACTTTTCAGGCTTATCCAAGGTATATAGACTTTCAGATAATTAATTTCACAAGGCCAGGAGGAGGAAGGCGTATTAGTTATACGTCGACGACTGATAACGCAGTGAAATTAATTATCTGAAAGTCTATAGGTGATTGTAAAAAACATCAATACTGTTTGCGAGTTTCTTTCTTCAGTGATATGTACTGATCATAATAATATTTTCGCAAAAAAATTGTTACGATGAAAGTAAAAAGGAAGAAATTATGAATTTCAGGTTGAGTAGAGCTCTTGTTACCGGCGGTGCCGGTTTTATAGGGTCCCATCTTGTCGATGCTCTTGTCGCAAAGGGATGCGATGTTGTGGTTCTTGATGACTTGTCTTCCGGCAGTCTTTCCAACCTGGAACATGTAAAAGATAAAATCACTTTCTATAAAGGCAATATACAAGATCAAAAGATTTTAATGAAAGCTGCTAAAAACTGCGAGGTAATTTTCCATCAGGCAGCAATGGTATCTGTAACAAAAACTGTAGATAATCCGGTTGATTCCGCATTTATAAACGACATGGGAACACTCATTGTACTTGATGCTGGGCGAAAAAATAAAGTCAAAAGAGTTGTTCTTGCAAGTTCAAGTGCTGTTTACGGAGATGACCCGCTTTTACCAAAACATGAAAACATGCCGCCGAAACCAATGAGCCCTTATGCCGTTCAAAAGCTCACCGGAGAATTTTATGCACGCATCTACCATGACCTGTATGGGCTTGAAACAGTCTGTCTCCGTTATTTTAATGTATATGGTCCAAGACAGGATCCATCATCACCTTATTCAGGTGTTATATCGATTTTCATAACCAAGGCTGTTTCAAAAAAGCCTCCTGTAATATACGGCGACGGAAAACAGTACAGAGACTTTGTTTTTGTTAAAGATGTTGTAAAAGCTAATCTGCTTGCCGCAACAGAAGATGATGCAGCCGGACAAATATTCAATATAGGCACCGGAAAACATGTTAGTATAAATACTCTCTGGGATATGATAAGCCTTTTTTCCGGCTTAAAGATTGAACCTGAATACATACCATCAAGGCCGGGAGATATTATAGAATCAGTTGCAAGTATAGAACAGGCAAAATCGGCGCTGGGGTTTGAACCTGATTATTTATTTGAAAAAGGGCTTAAGATTACTTTTAAATGGTATAAAGATTCAAGGAAGTAAGAACAGGAGTTGAATATGAATTTCCAATTTAACAGAGTACTAGTTACAGGAGCTGCCGGATTTATAGGTTTTCACCTTTCAATGAGACTATTAAAAGATGGCTGCCATGTTACCGGTATCGACAACTTAAATTCTTATTATGATGTAAAGCTTAAAGAAGCTCGCCTTGAAAGGCTGACATCGTTTGAAAATTTTTCTTTTTATAAAATGGATATTTCGGACAAAAAAAGTCTTGAAGAAATATTTAATAATACAAAGTATGATGTTGTAGTTAATCTTGCAGCCCAGGCCGGTGTCAGATATTCGATTGAAAATCCTCATGCTTATGTGGATTCAAATATTGTGGGCTTTGTTAATTTGCTTGAAGCTTGCAGGCACAACGATGTGAAGCATCTGGTTTTTGCCTCATCCAGCTCTGTTTATGGAGCAAATACAAAAATGCCGTTTTCGGTTCATAACAATGTAGATCATCCTGTATCTCTTTATGCTGCAACAAAAAAAGCAAATGAACTAATGGCTCATGCGTACAGCCATCTATATGGTCTGCACTGTACAGGACTCAGGTTTTTCACTGTCTATGGCCCATGGGGCCGTCCGGACATGGCTCTCTTTCTCTTCACAAAAGCAATTCTTGAAGAAAAACCAATAAAGGTCTTCAACCAAGGCAGGATGCAACGAGACTTTACTTATATCGACGACATTACAGAGGGTGTTGTCAGGATAATGGGCAGACTGCCCGAACCTGATCCAACGTGGAACGGAGATAATCCTGATCCAGGAACATCATACGCAAGATATAAAATTTACAATATAGGTAACAATAATCCTGTTGAACTAATGGAATTTATTGGTGTGATAGAAAAAGTACTCGGCAAAAAAGCTAAAAAGGAATTTCTTGAACTGCAACCAGGAGATGTACCTGCTACGTATGCTGATATTGATGATTTGATAAAAGATGTTGGTTTTAAACCTGAAACAACCATTGAGACAGGAATTAAACAATTTATTTTATGGTATAATGAATATTATGGTGTAAGTATTTAGGTGGATAGGCTGAAGGCTGAAGGTGGAAGACTGAAAGCTGAAGGTGGAAGACTGAAGACTGAAGGTGGAAGACTGAAGGTGGAAGACTGAAGACTGAAGGTGGAAGATATGGAAATAGAGACAGATATTCCTGGTGAACAAGAGTGTGTACAGCGGATTTTCAAGTGCACCGGCCACAATTTCGAGCCGGATATCGCAAAAAAACTGTGGCCAAGGATCTTGCGGCACAAGTGGTATCTGTCCGAAAAGTTGGGCCGAGACGTGGGAATTAAGGTAGCCTCTGTCGACTTCATTGAGAACGTTGAGCCGATGGGAGAGGATCTGCATGACGAAGAAAGGATTCGACTCCTCAGGGACTTGGGCGCCTATATGGTAGACCGATCGATTTGGGATACGATATCCGATACTCAGCCGCCCAAACAAATCGTAAATAAAAGAATAATTCTTCCGTTCACCGCGACCAATCTGGCTCTCAAGCACGGAGTCGTTCCACCCCGGACTATCATTTTTTTCGGCCCTCCGGGTACCGGTAAAACCCACTTTGTACGAGCTATCGCAGGAGTGCTTCAGTGGTGGTATATTGAGGTCAGCCCCAGCACCTTATTGGCCGATGGAGAAGATCGCATGGGAGCCAACCTCAAGCGATTAATGGAAAAAGTCCGCAACGTTGACCAGTCGGTGGTGTTCATAGATGAATTTGAGGAAATCGCAGCCAGCCGGGATCAGGCATCCCGTGTCGACAAATCGATTACAAACGAGTTCCTCAAACAGGTACCATTGCTGAAAAAACAGAACAGAAAAATGCTCCTTATATGCGCTACCAATTATATCCAGCAGCTTGATGCAGCACTGTTGCGGCCAGGTCGTTTCGACTGCATCATTCCGGTTGGAGGTTTGGACGATCAGGGTCGACGAACTATTTTTGAGTATTTTCTGTCAAGCACCAATCGGGGCGAAACAGACGTAGAGAAAATCATTTCCATGATCCCGCTTTTTACCCCTGCAGACATCGAATACCTTTTCCAGAAGGTCAGGCAATACGCTTTTGAGAAGGAATACGCCAAAGGAGAGGATTACCGTGTCACAACGGAAACATTTGTGGAAATAATTCCTAAAGTCCGGCCTACGCTTACCAATGAAATTATAGAAGAATTTGAACGGGATTGCGACATTTACACCCGGTATTAGGCGACCCTGTTTGGATGGATAACGCCGTTCCACCACATTGACCGTATTGACCAGACTATAGATTGAATTTGTTTTCATTCCTGCTTTTCACAATAAGCGCCTTGTTTCCCTCAACAATGATCGTTTAGAACGTTTGGTTCGTTTTGTTATCTCGTTCATGGCAGGGTTTGAGTCAAGGCTCCTTGCGATTAATTTTGAACTTATCAAAGTCGCGATCATAACTGTAAAGGATATTTTGTCTGTCTCCTTCTAAGCAGGCAATCAGATAACAATCTACAATGTCCAATTTGCTATCATGCCAGAGTTCTATCGTCCGGCGAACAATTTTTTTCTCCTTAACAATAATCCCTTTATATTTCAAGATGCCCAGCATCCCGGTTGCTATCTCTTCTCTGGGAACAGAGTAAAAACTTTTTAGAACAAATATTACCTGGAACAAAACAATCAATTTCAATTCAACCCGCAAATCTCCCTGTTCCAGAGATTCAAACAGAGTATATACCCCTCGGAACTTTTGTATCTCGTCGGATGTCAAAAAGCGAATCAGAATATTGGTATCCAATAGCGCCATCATTTTTCCCAGCCCTCGATAAATCCCGCTTCCGTTGCCCTGTTAATATCTGCTTTTTTAAGTTTTGATTTCCCTTTTGCGTATTTCCGAAACACTCCGAATAGGCAATCGGTCATAGATTTTTTTCCTTCTTTTTTGGGCACAGGTTTTAGTAAAATGCCATCGGCTTTGGGTATCACATCAACATGATCTCCAATCTCAATATGGTATTTTTTTCTTAAAGCAACAGGAATGACAATCTGCCCTTTAGGGAAGACTTTCCTCTTTACAGATTCTTTTAAAGTTGCGACCATGCTTCCCCTCCCTTGTGAATAGGTTATACTAAATATAATAACAAAGTATAACCAAATGTCAAGTATTAATTCCGCATAGCTGATTGGTGTCGCCTTGATTTATGCTATGTTTTTTGGATTGATACAGACCATTCATGTGGGGGTCGAGTATTTTTCGTTTTATAACCTGAATCTTCTTTGCAGCTCAAAACCCTATCCTTAACTC
>JAJSZT010000089.1 GCA_030272815.1 Deltaproteobacteria bacterium | reverse complement strand
GTAGAATATATACAGTATGAAAAAGGAAGAAAGAATAAAGTTGCATAAACGAATTTTCGATTTACGAAATAGTGGATACAATTATTCTAAAATATCAAAGAAACTGAATGTTTCATATGATTACGCAAGAAATATATATTTCAAGATGGCTGTAAAACCAGAGAATACAGATGTAATATCTAAATTTCAGAAATCATTATCTCAGAGAGCGCAAAATGCATTAATTGATTATTTCGGTGGAATAGATATATTTATTAATCCCAACAGGTTAGCGGATTCTGGCAAGAACAAGTTGTTTAAGATGAAAAATCTTGGCCGAAAGACAATTAATGAAATAGCAAGCAGTTTGGAAAAACATGGATTTTTATCAAATAAGGAAGAGTTGTAAATGCTGTTTTAAAACACTATGTTAATTATCGGCTAACCTGTCAGTTCAGTTGACAGCCAGGGCCTCGCGGTTTTTGGCCTTTTCGTAAAATTATGTTTTCAGTGATTTTGCGCACGGCCTCATTGCCCAGGCTGCCACTGACTTCTGCGACACAGCTTTCCGTTCGGCTTGACAAAGAAAACACAAACATGTACAATTGTACCCATGAAAATCATTGCAGATACAAATACGTTTCTTGCTGTTGCTCTAAATGAGCCGGAAAAAGATTTAATTATACGACTTACTGGAAGCTGTGATTTAGTTTCTCCGGAAGTTTTGCCTTTTGAGATTGGCAACGCATTAACGGCAATGTTGAAAAAAGGCTCTTTACAGGCAGATGAGGTGGCTTCGTCGTGGGAAATCGTGCAACATATACCTGTTGATTTGCGGAGTATCAACATAAAATCTGCCTTAAAAATCGCCACAGAATTTAACATATACGCCTATGATGCCTATTTTTTAGAATGTGCTGATAACATTCGAAGTCCATTACTTACCCTCGACCGTGGCATGAAACGGATTGCCAAGGAAATGGGGATTGCAATTTTGGAGTAAATATCATGAAAGTATATACTTATTCTGAAGCGAGACAGCGTCTTGCCAATATACTTAATATCGCCCGAACTGAAGAAGTTATTATAAAAAGGAGAGGCGGGGAAACTTTCTCAATCATTTTTAGAAAAAGTGCAAAATCACCATTTGATGTTCCAGGTATTAAAACCAAAGCAACCACAAACGACATTCTTGATGCAGTTAAAGAATCAAGAGAACGATTTGCCGAACAAGACGTTCAAGATTGACGGGCAGGGACGAACGGTTTTGCTTTAAACAGCGTCTTGGCTTTTCCAATTGCCTTGCCTTTATCACTGCCATGCCCCCTGCCCGCAACTTAACTCAGCGTTAGGTTTTACAAACTTATAGGTTAGTTTGTGGTGAACTACAGGTAAAATGATCCGATCAAAGTAATCATGGAGGAGACTCATGAAAGCAGTTGTATATCAAAAATATGGATCACCTGATGTTCTTGAATTAAAAGAGGTAGAAAAACCTACTCCCAAGGATAATGAAGTTTTAATAAAAGTTCATGCAGTTTCTGTAAATGCATCTGACTGGGAGTTCCTGAGAGGTTCGCCGTTATATACCCGCATATGGGGGCTTCTAAAACCAAAATACAAGATACTCGGATCTGACATAGCGGGGCGGGTTGAAGCGGTTGGCAGAAACGTAACGCAGTTTCAGCAAGGTGATGCGGTATTCGGGGACATACTTGAGTGTTGGGGTGGATTTGCCGAGTATGTATGTGCTCCTGAAAATGCATTGATTCTGAAACCAGCCAGTATGACATTCGAGGAGGCAGCAGCCGTACCTCAAGCGGCAGGCGTCGCCCTGCAGGGACTTCGCGATAAAGGACAGATTCAGCCAGGACAAAAGGTGTTGATTAATGGTGCGGGTGGTGGTGCGGGTTCGTTTGCGGTGCAGATTGCCAAATTATTTGGGGCTGAGGTGACTGGCGTCGATAGCACCAGGAAATTAGATATGATGCGCTCGATTGGTGCAGACCAGGTCATTGATTACACACAAGAAGATTTCACCCAAAATGGGCAGCGTTATGACCTGATTCTTGATCTTGTGGCATATCATTCGATTTTCGATTACAAACGAGCATTAAGCCCCAAGGGAGTTTATGTCATGGTCGGAGGTTCCATGTCTCATATTTTCCAAACTCTGTTCTTCGGTTCATGGATTTTCATGACCGGGCGTAAGAAAATGGGTATCCTTGGGGCGAAACCAAACAAGGATTTGGCGTTTATAATAGAGCTCATTGAATCAGGCAAAGTCATACCTGTTATCGATAGACAGTACCCCTTAAGTGAGGTTCCTGAAGCTCTCCGGTATCTTGGAGAAGGACACGCCAAAGGAAAAGTAGTAATAACTGTGGAACATAATTACAAAACCTAACGAGGGCATTGAGGCGGACTGGTAAAAGCGGGCGACTTTTTCTCTTTTGTGCAGGTCGTCTAAAACTAATCTTTTCTATAGTTTCCAGGGCTGTAGCAGGCTTTTCCCAGCCCCTCATGCCTGGGTTAGTGTTTAAACAAATGATTAAGGAAGAAATAGATGGCTGAGAGAGTGTGTCCTGTATGGGTTGGTTATCTTCTTGCTAGTCCTGTAAGAAAATTATTTCAAAATCCTAAAAAGATACTCGCCCCATACGTGAAGGACGGGATGAAGGTTTTAGATATTGGCTGTGCAATGGGTTTCTTCAGTTTGCCCCTTGCACAGATGATCGGTTCGAACGGGAAAGTCATATGTGTGGATGTGCAAGAGAAGATGATTAAGTCACTCGAAAAACGCGCGCAGAAAGCAGGATTGGCCAATAGAATTGAAACACGCATATGTCACCATAATTCACTTGGTCTGGATGACCTTAAGGAAAAAATCGATTTCGCTTTTGCGTCTGCTGTTGTACACGAAGTTCCTGATGCTCACACGTTTTTTTCTCAGATATATGAAACGATAAAACCTACTGGAACATTTTTTGTAGTAGAACCAAAGGGACATGTATCAGAAAAGGATTTTGAAATAACTATTTCTATTGCTGAACAGAATGGTTTTAATGTAATCGACAGTCCCAAGATAGGTCGTAGCCATAATGTCCTTTTGGAAAAAAATGTCAGAATCGGGTCATTAAGCTTGAAGTGTGAATAAAGGAAGGTTTAATTCACAATTCAAGCTTTTACCATAGTCAGATGTTGACTCCCAGGTAAATGGTTAATCCGGCATTAGCTCACGAATACGGAAATAACATCTTTCCTTGCATTTACGTGTTGTATCGTAACGTGGATGAGGTCCTGAGGCTTTAAGTTAATACCGCTGGATATAGGCAGGTCACATTCAATCATATATTCGGTAAGCAGCACCTGATAATTTTCTTTTCGCCTGGAGAGAACGATAGCTTCTTGTTCCTCTCTGATTTTTCTTTCAAGATATTTCAACAACCAGTACCTGTGACGACTGCGTTGGATCTTTGCTACATAACTCATGGGCTGTTCAAGGCGCTGTATTAAACTTTCTATTTCTTCTTTTGTGTAAGGCTCTTCTAACCCGAGAATTCCCCTCAACTGACGTTGTGTAATCAGGTCAAAATATTTACGTATCGGAGAGGTTGCGGTAACATAGGCACTTAATCCAAGGCCTGAGTGCTTCTCTGCTTCAGGGCTCAAAATAAAACGGCTCAAGAATTTTCGCTGCATACAGTTTTGAAAAAGTGTGCCTTTTTCTCCCTTATAGAGACGTTCCCTTGGTTCAGCCTGAGACCTGAAGATTGCCGGCATATCATGTTTCATAAGGAATTCCGCCATAAGCCAGTTGGCCATGATCATTATTTCTGAAACAAGTATCCTTCCAGGGCTTTCTCTGTTTATTTTTGTAACATTTACTTTGCCATTGTCCAGCCACACGTTGATGTCAGGCAGAGATATTTGAATTGCGCCCTGCTTTAATCTTTTTTCCCGAAACTTTTTTGCTATATCGTGAAGGATAAGCACTTCGTGATCTTCATTGGCAATCGTATTGACATCATAATAGGTTAGCTGTCTCTTAACCTTAACCAGACTCGAAACAATTTCGTAATTGATTATTTCAGCCGATCTGCTTAATTTAATTATTATACTTATAGCCGGACGTACTTCCCCTGCTATCAGACTGCATAAATTTTCTGCAAGGCATGAGGGCAGCATCGGTAATTTCCGGTCAGGCATATAAATGGAGCTTCCCCGATTAACAGCCTCTTTGTCTGTAATATCTTCTTTTTTAATGAAATGGCCGACATCGGCGACATGAACGCCAAGACGATAATGATCACCTTTATCTTCAATGCTTATAGCATCATCAAAATCAAGAGTTGATTGTCCGTCTATCGTAATTGCAGAGAGGTCGGTCAGGTCTAGCCCGCCTTTAAAGTCGGCAGGGTCTTTATGCCTGTCGACCAGGTCTGTTGCATTTTTCATGACCTCGCCAGAGAAGACGGTCGGGATTTCATATCTGTGCAATTCAATGTTTTCATTTTTATCCCAGACACCCAGCTTTACAAGGATCTGGAATACTATTTCTATGTTATCTATACTTGCTTTTTTAAGAATTGCTTTGCCAATGGAGTAGTGCTGGCTTTCCTTTTGGAAGAGATAGCAGGATTTAAGAATATCCATGCATTCTATTTTATCATCAGGCAAGTAAGGTTTTTCAATATCGAGCACTTTTTTTAGCCAGGCAGAGCCCTCATCTATAATACGATTTTTTCGGGCGGCTTCTTTCTGCTGGCCGGCAATCTGTTCTACCTGCTCTTCCGAATAAGGAAAAAAACGGTCGCGGTTAAATTTAAAATATGATCTGTTTTTAAAAAATGCCCTTACAACTGCGGATTCATGGTCATAAGTAGGACCATCCGGGAAACAGAATTCAGTCATTGTGGCAAGATCTATCCATTTTTTTTCTGTATTCAGAATTTCCCATAACTCCTTTATATCTATATGATTGATCAGGGCGTTACGTTTGCCGGCTATTTCCTTTAATGCCTCGACGAGCTTATATTTACCCATTGAAAGGTTAAGGTGCGTGTTGCATTTGTGTGATAGCCGACCAGGCGACAGCTTGATTTCACGATTGTTTTCAGTAAGAATCCTGAGCTTCTGTTTTTTGACTTCAAGAATGACGCCGCACATAATTTTCTGGTGGTCGATATATTCTACAATATTTCCTGTTTCCATAATAATAAATCATAACAATCAGGCATGAGAAAGTCAACGTTCCGCCTGAGGTTATAATCGTTTGTTTGACCGGCATACAATTCTGTTATAAAAGATTTTGTAACAATTTAGCCTTTTGAAAAAGAGTCTGACAGGATAACAGGATAGACAAGATTTGTAAGCGTTCACGGAACATTGAAATTAGAAATTAGAAATTTGGTCTTCATGCTTTTGCACTGTTCTTCCCAATTTCCAATTTCAAGTTTCAAGCCGTGAACGGCTACAATAATTTAAATCCTGAATATTCTGTAAATCCTGTCAAAAAAATAATATTTAAAAACCGACCAACCGTGAACCGTGACAACCTGAGTAGTTAACATGAAATCAATAAGGTTAATAAAACCATATTTTTTTGAAAAACGATTTTTAATTTTTTTCGGTCTTGTATGTCTGATAGTTGTCGATTTCCTGCAACTGTTTATTCCCAGAATTATAAAATGGGCTGTTGATGACATCACAGCCTTCAGGGTCGATGCAACAAGACTTTCGTACTATGCACTTTATATAGTAGGCATAGCTGTTTTGATTGCATTGTTCAGGTATGGATGGCGGCGTTGCCTTATAGGCACGTCAAGAAGAGTGGAAGAGGGGCTGAGAAACAGGCTTTTTGCTCATATTCAAACACTTTCCCCTTCTTTTTTCGATAAAGTCAAGACCGGCGATATTATGGCTCATGCAACAAATGATATCCAGCATATCAGAATGGCGACCGGCATGGGGATGGTAGCTCTTACAGATTCAATTGTGCTTGGTTCCGCTGCTATAGGTTTTATGGCATATATTAATATCAGGCTGACATTATTTGTACTGATTCCTATGCCAATGATTATTTTTGGCACGCGCTTTTTCAGTAAAAAGATGCACCGCCTATATCAGGAAGTTCAGGGGACATTTTCTGATTTAACCGAGGTTACGAGAGAAAGATTTGCAGGTATCCGAATTATAAAAGCATATAACAGGGAAAAGGATGAGAGAATCAGACTGGAAAAAATATCAAAGGATTATATAAACAGCAACCTGAGACTTGTAAGGATAACAGGGTCTTTCTTCCCGATGATGCTCCTTTTTTCAAATATTAGCCTTGCAATAGTCCTTTATCTCGGGGGGCGACAAACCATAGGCCTAACAATTACTCCAGGAGATTTTGTGGCGTTCATAAGCTATCTCGGCCTTCTTACATGGCCGATGATGGCTATGGGTTGGGTAACCAACCTTCTACAGCGGGGAAGAGCATCACTGGATAGAATAGATAAGATTTTACAGATCAAGCCCGAGATTGATGACTGCTCCGGTGCAGAGCATGTTAAACTTGTATATGGGGATATTGTTTTTGAAAACGTCACATTTTCGTATGGTCATGATAAAGAGCCTGTACTTGCCGGAATTGATATAAAACTGGATAAGGGAAAGGTATTGGGTATTGTGGGAGCTCCCGGAACCGGTAAAACAACCTTTGCGAACCTTATCCCAAGGCTCTTTGATGTAACAGGCGGCAGGATAACATTAGACGAAAAAGATATCCGCAATATCCTGCTCAAGGATCTCAGGGCACAGATTTCTTTTATGCCCCAGGAACCGTTTTTATTTGCAGGTACGATCAGGGAAAACATTTTATTTGGAAATAAAGAAGCAGATGAAAAGGAATTGGTTAAAGCTGTTAAGGAAGCATCTTTGTATAGTACAATAAAATCCTTTTCCGATGGTTTTGAAACGATAATAGGAGAAAAAGGAGTAGTTCTTTCCGGAGGACAGAAACAACGCATAGCGCTTGCCCGTGCGCTTTTGCGAGACAGCCCCATTCTAATCCTTGATGACCCTGTAAGTCAGGTGGATATGGAAACCGGAAGCGCCATCATAAATACCATAAAGTCATTGGCGGGCATAAAGACAGTAATAATTGTTTCGCACAGGCTTTCAGCGGTTCAATTCGCTGATCAAATAATCGTACTGGATAGCGGTCGCATTATAGAATCAGGTACGCATGAGGAATTGATGAAAAATGACAGATACTACGCAAAAACATTTCGCCTGCAGGAAATAGAAGAGGAGCTTAATGCGTACTGATTTCGGATATTTTGAGGAAAAACAGCTTGGGAAGCCTTATGATATAAAGATGTTAAGAAGGCTTTATCCTTTTACCAGACCGTATAGATTATTTTTCATATTATCAATATTTCTTGTCATTATTATTACCTTCCTTGATCTGTCCCTTCCGTATATTACCAAAATTGCAATAGACAGGTATATTGTTCCTAAGCTTGAATCAGATAATTTTAAGGATGTTCGTGGCAGAGAAGATAAAGTCAGATTTTTAGAGGCAGACATAACCGATCCTGAAATCAAAGCAATTGTAAACAAATATTCAGATCAATTCAAGATTTCCGGATCATTTGCTTTGATATCATTTGATGACCTGTCAGGACTGGACAAAGAAGATCTTTCCATATTGCGAAAAGACGATTTAGCCGGAGTAAGTCTTATAACAGCCATTTTTATCGGATTAATTCTTTTAAATTTTGTACTAAATTTTTTGCAGGTTATGTTGATGGAATATACCGGGCAGAAAATAATGCATGATTTAAGGGTCCGTCTTTTTGCGCATATTCAGGATTTATCAGTTGCTTTCTTCAGCAGGAATCCTGTTGGCCGGCTTGTCACAAGGGTCACCAATGATACCCAGAACATGCACGAGCTGTTTACCTCGGTTATTTCTTTTGTGTTTAAGGATATATTTCTTCTTTTTGGCATTATGTTTGTTCTAATCACTATTAACTGGAAGCTGGCTCTAATTTCTTTTGTAGTATTTCCTTTTGTCTTGTACGCATCATTGTATTTTTCAAGCCGGGCCAGAGATGTATTCAGGGTTCTCAGGATAAAGGTTGCGGAAATAAATACCAAGTTTTCAGAAACCATTGCGGGGATAAAAGTTGTACAACTTTTTTTGCGGGAAAAGGACAATTACAGAGATTTTGCAAGGCTCAATCATGAAAATTACCAGGCAGGCATGAAACAGGTGCAGATCTTTGCGATATTTATGCCTGTTGTGGAACTTCTGGGAACTGTAACTATAGCAGTTGTTATTTTTCATGGAGGAGGTCAAGCTCTGGCGGGCAGCATAAGCCTTGGTGCGCTTGTTGCCTTTATTTCTTATATGAAAATGTTTTTCAGGCCCATAAGAGACATGGCTGAAAAGTACAATATCATGCAAAATGCCATGGCATCGGCTGAGAGGATATTTTTGATATTTGATAACAAAGACAGGCTGCCGCAACCCAGGGTTGAACGTGGATATAAATTGCCTGCCATAGATAATATTGACGAAATAGAGATGGAAGATGTGTCTTTTAGTTATATTCCTGACGAACCGGTTCTAAATAGAATTTCATTTAAAATAATTGCCGGCGAAACAATAGCAGTTGTCGGAAGAACAGGTTCGGGAAAGACAACTTTGATCAACCTTATTATCAGG
Organism: Deltaproteobacteria bacterium; assembly: GCA_030272815.1. GTDB lineage: Bacteria > Desulfobacterota > Desulfobacteria > Desulfobacterales > ETH-SRB1 > B13-G4. The sequence continues at coordinate 1,522 of JAJSZT010000089.1, read as the reverse complement.
TTTTATGATCCAACATCAGGGAGAATACTTATCAATGAAAAGGATATAAAAAATTATGAAAAATCAATTCTCAGGTCGAAAATAGCGCTTGTAATGCAGGATCCATTTCTTTTTTCAGGAACTATACGAGAAAACATAGGGCAGGGTAACAGCAATATCTCAGAAAAAGAAATGGAATATATTTTAGAGGCTTCAAATTGTAACGGTTTTATAAACAGATTGCCGGACGGTATTGATACCGTAGTATCTGAAGGCGGCGCATCAATTTCCAGCGGTGAACGACAGTTGATATCAATTGCCAGAGCTTTTGCCCGTAATCCGGGTCTTATTATACTTGATGAGGCGACTTCATATATTGATTCAGAGACAGAGCAAAAGATTCAGGAGGCAGTTTCCAACCTTATGAAAAGCCGGGCATCTATTATTATTGCTCACAGGCTTACAACGGCACGAAATGCCGACAGAATTATAGTGATAAATAAAGGCCGGATAATTGAGACAGGCACGCATGTTGAATTGATGACCCAAAGAGGGTTTTATTTTAAATTAAATCAACTGCAGGGATAAAAATAGCTTTACAAACTCCCAATGATTTAGGGATAATTATAGATGTAATATAGGTAACGGTTCACGGTTCACGGTTCACGGTTCACGGTTCACGGTTCACGGTTTACGGTTAAAATGCTTCAGTCATTGCATAGTTCATTGGAAAAACTGTAAACTGTGAACCGACAACTGTGAACGGTTACTAATATAGATCGGAGACATTGAATGCTGGAAGGCGGAAAAGTGAATATCCTGATCAAATTTATTTTATCGGCTTTTCTTTTATACATTGGTTATTGTTGCTTTCTTTTCTTAGTGCAGCGGCAGATCATATTTCCTCGCTATCAAATTCTTGAATTTTCAAGCACGGAAGATAAAGTTTACGGTCTGGAAAAAATATGGCTGAACACAAGTTCCGGCAGGGTCGAAGCATGGTTTATGCCGCCGGCATCCGGGCATGATAAAAGCGCTTGTCCATCTGTAATTTTTGCTCATGGCAATGCTGAATTAATTGACTTCTGGCCGGAGGAATTTAAGAATTTTACTGCCCTTGGAGTTGGGGTGATGCTTGTTGAATACCCTGGTTACGGCAGGTCTGAGGGAAGCCCTTCTAAAAAAAGCATTAATGAAGCTTTTCTTTCAGCATATGATATTTTAGTAGCACGCAAGGATGTTGATCCTGAAAGGATTATAATATTCGGGCGTTCAATCGGCGGCGGTGCAGCCTGCGCACTTGCTGCAAAGCGGCCTTCGGCAGCTTTAATCCTTAAATCAACCTTTATAAGTATCCGGTCAATGGCCTCAGAGTTCTTTGTCCCTGGCTTTCTTGCAAAGGATCCATTTGACAATTTAACACTAGTCAAATCCTATTCAAAACCTGTACTGATAATTCACGGAAAACATGATGAAATAATTCCATATTCTCATGGAGTTGCTCTTTATAAGGCATCAAAAAACGGCAAAATGATAACCTATG
>JAJSZT010000088.1 GCA_030272815.1 Deltaproteobacteria bacterium | reverse complement strand
CTTTTCCCAGCCCCTCATGCCGGCGGTTATGTTCTTATAAAGAAGGAGATCAAATGAAAAAACCAAAAAAAGGCCTTTCCTCATTTCAAACATTCTGGATTTTTGGCTGTGGTGTAGCTTTTTTTGGTGTAATTTTAAGCAATACTCCATTGATATGGACAGGACTTTTACTCCTTGTAGTTGGTGTTGTCGCAGGAGCTTTAAAAAAATAACCGCCTCAAGAACATAAAAAGCAAATGGCAAAACAGGGTTTCTGGGGGACATCCATTTGTAAATAAATAACTCATTTGGACAATACGTAGCCTATTGATATTCCAAAGAAATGGCCTAACAGTGGGATGAACACAGACGGAAAAAGCTGGCGCTTTTTCCCGCCGGTTATCCCAGTCGTAGGGTAATAAGGAGAACGAAATGACTGGAGTCACTATCGACCAACTGGCTGAACAGTTTGAAGGAAGAAAGTTCGGTGAACTAGTTCTACACCACATGAACAAACAACCATTCGAGCAAATCGTCGCTACGATGCAAGGAACGATGGAAGGGCTTCCTGCACAGTCCATACAGCGGGACGCCCATGATTTTATGTACAGCGGGACGCCCATGATTTTATGCGTTTCCCATTTAATGAAAATCATAACCTGAACATCCCTGCCCCTCAGCCACTTTCTGCCGTATGTGGCATCCCGTGGCACATGGAATATCTCTCGGGTAAACACACGTCTTTCAGCACGTAAGCGCCGGGTATGCGAGCATTGCTTATAATGGATAGAGGACTTTAATCCGCCTGTGGTAGCATAGCCGCAGGCGAAGACTTATGCTTTTGTGTTATTCCATCTCAGCGGAGCCACTACCTTCCGAGACATCGTCACCGGATACCACTTTGTGATAACACTATGCCCTTCACCTCCATCTCGCTGGGCTTGGGACTTGCCTTGACTTCCATAATTGGAAATTATAGGCTCACCCTTGAGACGTGTGCCGTGCCCGGCACACAACCTCCGGGTGAACGAGGACAATCCTTATCATCCTTAATAAAAAACGATAATAACGCTCATGATCAGGAAAACCATGTCCCCCATAAACCATGAACTGCAACTTGCCAACGACTTTGTTCAGCACACTGACTGCAATATTTTTCTGACAGGTAAAGCGGGCACCGGCAAAACAACTTTTCTCCATAATCTGCATAAGAACACGGTGAAGCGGATGATTATCACCGCTCCAACCGGTGTTGCGGCTATCAACGCCGGCGGGGTAACACTCCATTCTTTTTTTCAGTTGCCATTTGGCCCATTTGTGCCGGGAAGCGAAACATACGAGCGCAATAAGCAGCGCCAGTTCAGGTTCAGCAGAGAAAAAAAGCGGATTATACAAAGCCTTGATTTGCTGGTGATTGACGAAATAAGTATGGTGCGGGCCGATTTGCTCGACGCTGTGGATGCTGTGCTGCGTCGCCATCGCCGTAATGATTTGCCATTTGGCGGGGTGCAGTTGCTTGTGATCGGCGATCTGCATCAGCTCTCTCCGGTGGCAAAGAAAGATGAATGGCGCCTTTTGCAGCAATATTATGAGTCGGTTTATTTTTTCAGTAGCAAAGCGCTTGGTCTTACTGAACTGCTCACCATTGAACTAAAGCATATTTATCGCCAGTCAGACGCCAGTTTCATCAAGCTCCTGAATCGGGTACGTGACAACCGGCTTGATGAATCATCCATAGCGGATCTTAATCAGCGTTATATTAAGGATTTTAAACCGGGCAAAGATCAGGGCTATATTACACTAAGCACCCACAACCGTAGCGCCGAATCCATCAATCAGACCAGACTTCAGGCCCTGACCAAAAAGGAACACTGTTTCAAAGCTGAAATTTCCGGAGATTTTCCTGAACATATCTACCCGACCCTATCCACTCTTCTGCTTAAAGAGGGGGCACAAGTGATGTTTGTGCGCAATGATCCCTCTGTTGAAAAACTCTATTACAATGGTAAAATCGGCAAAATAACCAAAATTTCGAGCAAAAACGTCAGCGTTATCTGCTCCGGCGACAAACAGGAAATCGTGGTTGAACCAATCATTTGGGAAAATATCAAATACACAGTTAACGAAAAAAATAAGGAAATCGAAGAAGATATAATCGGTAAATTCGAGCAATACCCTTTGAAACTTGCATGGGCCATCACCATCCACAAGAGTCAGGGGCTGACTTTTGAAAAGGCCATTATTGATGCCAAAGCAGCTTTTGCCCATGGTCAGGTTTATGTGGCCTTGAGCCGTTGTAAAACTATGGAGGGCATGGTGCTAAGCTCTCCCATCTCATCTCGTGGAGTGGAAACGGATGAAGCAATAATGTGCTTTGACGAAAAGGCTCACCAAAACCCGCCGTCCGAAAGCCGGCTTCAGGCTGCCCAAATCAGCTACCAGCAGCAGTTGCTGTTTGATTGTTTCGATTTTTCACTATTGCGCAACAGTCTCAACTATCTTGTCCGGCTTTTGCTGGGTAACGATAGAGTAGTTCAGGTTTCAGGCGTTGAAGATATCCGTCAATTAGAGAAAATGGCTGCGAAAGCTATTTTTGTTGTCAGTGAAAATTTTAAGCGGCAATTACGCACAATTTTTACGGATGGCGGCTTGCCCGAGTCAGATGCAGTTATTTTGGAACGGATCAGCAAAGCGTCAGCATGGTTTCAGGAAAAGTTTACCGAAATTTTTGGAGAGTCAGTGCCAAAATTGCATATAGAAACAGACAATACCGAACTTCGAAAAAAAATTGACAATGCCCTGAGTAATCTCAAAAAAGAAATTGCCGTAAAGGTAGCTGGAGTACAGTGCTGTGAAAAAGGATTTTCACCGTCAAGTTTCTTGCGCGCTGTTTCAGTTGCTGAAATTGACCTTACCTCTGGAAAAGAAAAAAAGCGCCGACCCCCGGCCTACACCGAATCGGACGTTGCTCATCCGGAGCTGTTCCAAACTCTGAAGAACTGGCGTTCCCGCAAGGCCAAAGAGGAAGAAGTCGCCCACTTTCAGGTTTTACATCAACGGATATTGATCCAGATTGTGGTATGCCTGCCTGACAATATTTCTGATCTAAAGAAAATAAATGGAGTCGGCAAGAAAACCATTGAGAAATACGGCAAAGAACTTGTGGCGCTGGTTTTGGCCTATCGCAAAAAACACGGAATAGACAAAGTCGTACTACCGGAGCTTAAAAAACTCCCAAAAGAAAGTGCAGCGGAAGAAAAAGAGGCTCAGCATTCCGACACGAAACAAACAAGTTTCGATATGTTTAATACCGGATTAACTATTGCCGGGATTGCAAAAGAAAGAGGCCTGGTACAATCTACCATTGAAGGACATCTGAGTTTTTTTGTGGAAAAAGGCAAATTAGATATCAACAAGCTGCTTTCACCTGAAAAACAACAGGCCATTGAAAAGGAACTTGCTGTAGATCACAACAATTCCCTCAGTAAAGCAAAAACTGCTCTGGGAGATGACTACTCCTATGGCGAAATCAGAATGATACTGGCCCGCCGGAAACACCTGGCAGGTACTCTGTGAAAATAGTGCCGGGGACTTGCAGGACGTTATGTTGCGAGTTCAGGTTATATTGTGAAAATCCAAAGTTTAACTTGATAGTACGTGCAGCGCAGGCGCTTGCGCCGCGTGTAGGGATTTCCATTTTATACTTAATGAATTCGGTATCATAGAATATAGGTGAATTTTTTTGAACGTCCAACATCGAACGTCCAACGTTGAACATCGAATGATGAAATCGCTCCTGCCCGCCATCGCGAGCCGTACTCAATGCTCTTCGTCCTTTTGTTGTCTCGCTCAGGCGAGGCGGGCGGGTCGCTCTGCCGGTTTATAAATTGGTAGAATACCTTATTCAAAATTCGATGTTGGATGTTCGATGTTGGACGTTCATAGCTTTTTAGCTTGATAGTATAGGAATTTCCGTTTTATTAAATATTAAATCAACAGGTTATGGAAAGTCCGCCCGATAGGGCGCTAAGTTCAGATTTTCACAAAATTATTAATTCGGGCAATAAAAAAGAGTGAAAAAAAGGACACCCATTGGTAAACAAGTCTATCTCTTCCAGGGGATGTGAGCCGATTGCCATGCATCATGAATATGCGGCATAGAATAAAAATAAGAAGGCAGCTTCATCTGAAAATCTATAGTTGTTTCATAACAATTTCTATGATAGAAATTATTTTATCATTCGCTTAAAAATAACACAGGCATCCTTCATTTGCCGGTTTACACTTTTTTGATGTCGGTTCTTGCTTTCAAGTATTTCTACCTTATTTACTCATGCACAACAACCATTACTCGCCGCTTCTTTTGCTCCCTAATACTTTCCGGGCTTTTTATGGGGCTTTTCCGTGCCTGCATCCTATACAGGAACAGGCAATCAGACCCATTCTGGAAAGCAGGGATCTCATTATCCAGTCAGCCACCGGTTCCGGCAAAACCGAGGCTGTGCTGGCTCCTTGCCTGGAACGGATAATTTGCTCAGGATTGACCGAATCAGCCATCTACATCGTACCGACCCGCGCTCTGGCTTTTGATATTCGCCGCCGGTTTGAATCAGTTCTAATCGAACGGCTGGGACTCCGGTTCGCCATTCGTACCGGCGACATCAAACGTACCGGTGGTGGTTGTTCTGACATCATGCTCACAACACCGGAATCACTGGATGTGATGCTGGGCAGCTCCAATTCTGATTTGCGGGGTTTTCTCTTGCGGGTCAACACTGTCATCATCGACGAAGTCCATCCGTTTATACATCAGTATCGAGGACGTCAATTGGTCTATGTGCTGCAACGGCTGGAACGCCGGATCGGCAAACAATTGCAGAAAATCGCCCTGTCGGCTACTATCGCCGATCCCGATGTTGTTATCCGTTTCCTGGGTTTCAGTCCTGATACCGTCCTTCTAACTGAGAATGTCAGTCGTCAAATTCTTCCCCGCCTGATTCACCTTAAAAACGATGAACACGAACTAATAACTTTACTTGACGACCTGTACCTGGAATGGAACTATCGGAAAATTCTGATCTTTGCCAACAGCAGAGGCCGCTGTGATAAGATTTTTGGGTTGTTAAACCGGCAAGGGCAATTCATGGGGATGGCTGAACTGCATTACTCCAACCTCAATGTTAGAGAACGACAAATCGTCGAAAAAAGATTTCGGCAACGGGCCCGGTCGGTTTGTATCGCAACCAGCACATTGGAACTGGGCATTGATGTAGGTGATGTGGATGCGGTGATTCTCTTTGAGCCGCCGGATTCCGTTGCTACTTTTCTCCAGCGGATTGGCCGGGCTAACCGCCGTCAGGATACGATTCATTTCTGGGGCATCTGCCGTGGTGAACAGGCTGGAAAACAAATGCTGCGTTTTCTCGCTCTGCTGCGTCTCGCCAGTCAGGGCAAGGTGGAATCCCCCCTTTCTAAATATTTACCAAGTGTGCTGAGCCAGCAGGTGATTTCGTGTTTGTACGAAAAAAAACGGCTCTCCCTTGCTGCGCTTCAAGATCTCTTTTCTTGCAGGGCAGGAACAGATGAGGATTCAATTCTTAATGATATATTCCAATCTCTTCTGAAAAAAAACTGGCTTAAGAAGTCCGGCATGAACGGTCTTTATACCGGTGGCTGGCAGTATCGGGATGCATTGCTGGAGCATCGAATCTGGAGCAATTTTCCGGCAAACGAAGAAGAGTACAGGCTTGAGGTGTCGGGCGAATCCGTGGCCGATATCCCTATATCCATTGTCAAACAATTCGATCCCGGAGACAGGGTACTTCTTGCAGGCCGGCGGCTGCGGATTTTATGGATTGATGAGGGAAAATGCAAGCGGGTGCTGACTGAACCTGCTGACCGGATTGATGGAAAAGAGCTGTACTGGCTTGGCATGGGGTGTCACGTTTCCTATGAAGTGGCGCAAGCCATGCGGGACGTGCTGAAATCGGAAAAAACCGGTGAAAACGAGGCAGCGCCAGGACTTTTTTCCCGTACCCGCAAACTTGTCCGCAATGAGTTAAATAAAGAGAAAAAGGCTGTTGTGCTGGATAACGGCATTGAGGTAATCCTCTCCGCCAACGGTATGTACCAATACCGGACATTCCTTGGCGTAATCGGCAACATGATTCTTGCGTGGAGTATCAAAGATAAATTTGCAAACCACATGGAGGATCTTCGTGTGGTATCCGATGAGATTGGTCTGGAATGCTCCCATTGGATTCAATTCGAAAAACTCTTTCTCCCTTTAGAGCCAAAAGACTTTACTGTCTGGATTAATCGTCACTTCAAGGTGATGCGGGCCATGTTCCCTCTAAATTCCTTTTGCGCCACCCTTCCGAAAGAATTAATACTGCGTGAACTGAACGATTTTATCTATGATGAGCGCCTGATTGTTTTTTTCAAACAATACTTGAGCAGATCATCTGAAATCGTGCAGGGCGATCCACTGAATATTAAATCAGGGAATATTAAATCAGGGAATATTGAATCAAGGAATCTTGATTTCCGGCCAAAGCATCCTGAGAAAAAAGTCATTGCCTTTCTTGATACGCCATCTTCCGCAGAGCCTTTGCTGACATGGGAAAAAAATCGCCGAACAACCGGCATTCCTTTTTCCATATGCGAAGATGCGCGTTACCGGACCCGGCCTTTGACAGGAACCATAATCGGTGAATACTTCCGTCATCAACTATGCAGCCGATGGCTGAGCTTTCACTTTCTCCTGCCTGAGCATCAACCGTTCAGGCGTACTCAGGTGGATGATGAGCTGACAACCCTGCGCATGGCAAGAGGACGGGAATTTGAAAGAGAAATACTGACTGATTTGCGCAAGCAGAATGAAATCCTTACCATCATCTCAGAAAAAGACGAAACCGGAAAGACGCTGTCGTTAGAAGACAGGTTTAATGAGACCTGTGCGCAATTGCAGCGGCTGGCGCAACAAAATTCTCTTGCCGGTAATCTCTATCTGGCACAGGGTGTTTTGATAATTGATGCTGTTTTGTCCCCATCTCCTGCGTTTTTTAACGGGCAAGCCGGCAAAAAAATCTCCATAGACGGGGTTGGTATTCCTGATCTGATCCAGGTGTCACAGGGAAAAGAAAAAACTCTACTTCAGGTCGGGGACATTAAAAGCAGTTCTGTTCCTCTCTACTACCAGAAGTGGCAAGTGGCGTTTTATGCCTTTCTGCTCAAAACATTGATCCATAGCGACATGGCGCGGTTTCAGTCTCTTGCGCCCTCTCGGAATCAATCGTTTGCTTGCGAAGTAAAAGTGGCGGACACCGGTTTTCTGCTCATTCGCTCGCCTCTTAATGACGCTCCACAGCGCCATACCTTTGACCTGCGGCCTTATATGACCACGTTTAAAGCAATTTTTAGAAATCTTAATACGTGCCTCTCCGGTTCTCCATCCAGTACATTCTGGCAATTGCAGAAACACTGCACCGGCTGCCCTTATTTCGAGTTTTGTTACCAGCAGGCCATGACCAAAGAGGATGTTCAGTTTATCCCTCATCTGACGTTTGGCACCCTGCAGAAAATACGCTCTCTCGGTATGAAGAGTCTTGAAGAAACCTCGGCCTGGTTTGCATCTTCCAGTCAAAAAAACTCTATTGATACAGGCAAGCCATCTGTATCTTCTCAGAGTCTATCGCCTGCCTGCGGTGCAAACGCTTCTTCCGGCAATAAACCACCATTTGCGCCTTTGCAAAGAGAGCGTCTTCAGGGCGCTCTTAATGCGTTGCTCCACAACAAAATTGCCATCGTAAAAAAGAAGACCGGCTTGTTTCCCGCCAACATCTCAACAGCCTTTTTCCTGCATCTAATTCATGACCCGATTTCGATGCAGCCTTGCGGAATAGGCCTATGTATGCAAAAGAGAGGTGAAGACCTGAAAACATTTATCTGGACAACATTTACTTCGCAGGTAAGCGATAGATTTCGAGATGGCACAAGCGCCGACACTGACCGGCGTCAGATCTGGCAGGATTTTTCAAATTGTTTTCAGGAACTCTGGCAAGCCGCTATCGACAATGGGAGGGGGCCACACATTTTCCTTTTCGGAACGGCAGTCAGGCAGGGGATAAAGGATTGGGCAGCGCTTATGGAAGATATGCATGTATGCGGATTTCTTCGTCATGGCCATAATCCTCATTGGACCGACTTGCGGCAGGCGCTTCAGAAGCATTTTTTGCTTCCGCTTCCCGGCAACATGACTCTTTTTGCCCTGAACCGAATATTAGGACTGGCAGATGAATCGGAAATTCCTGTTCCTGACACTCTTTTTCAGGGGGACAGGCTGCCTGATGCGGAAATGAACGGCAAGAACAGTAAAGAGATAATCCAAGCATATCTTGCAACAATTCTAAAACTCAAGGCAAAGCTCCAAAAATGGATTTCATCACACCTGGAAAGCGAGTGGAACCAGGAAGAATGGCGGATTATTCCAGAGGGCGGATCGACCAGAGCTGAGGCATATCAACACTTTATCGAAGCAGAAAAAGCCTGTCAGGAAACAGACATAAAAGCCTTGCAGGAGCTTTCACTCGAAGAGCGGGTAGAACGTTTCCGGGCATTGGGCCCCCTTGACTTTACCGGCACGGTTCTTGATGACGAGGGACGATTCCTTTATATGTTTACCATTGCCGATGAGTCCGGACTTTCCAAATTTCGCAGTGGGGACTTTCTGAAACTGGTTCCTGCCGGTGTTGATGACCTGCAAAGCGGCATGTCTGTGATCATGGCTCAGTATTCGCCCCATACCGGCGAGGTGGCCCTGCATTCGCGTCAATACGGTAATATGAGATTGCATAAAGGCATTTCCTATTCCTTAGAAGAAGATGGGGATGACTGGAACACGCCCAAGCTGCTCCAGGTGGTGCAAACCGTTTATTCTACTAGGGTCAGTCATCCTTTGACAGATCTGTTTGCCGGCAAATGGGATTTTGAACAACCGTCTGACTGGCAGGAGTGGGTACGCGGGTGGCTTCAGTCCGAGGGAGCTGTGGCCCGGTTGAATCAGTCGCAGCAATATGCATTGCAATTGCCTTTTCAATACGCATTGAGCCTGATTCAGGGCCCGCCCGGAACCGGCAAGACAAACCTCCTGGGCTGGATTCTGATCGCCTTGATTCGCCACGCACAAACAACCGGCAGCAAGCTTCGTATTGCTGTAAGTGGTTCGACCCATCAGGCAATTGACCAGGTGCTGAGCAAGGTGGTTAATCTCGTGAATACCCATAATTTGCAGGATTTTCCGGCACGTTGCGTTAAATTGGGAAGATGGGAAGGCCCGGAGTTCGAAGAAGAAAATAAAAACATGCAGGTGGAACCGTTGACAGACGCCGGCCAGGCTTTGCTCTCTCCTTATCTTATTCTTGGATCGACCGGTTACGGGTTGTATAATATGTTCCAAAACCACAACAACAGCGGTACATCCCCCAAACCATTCGATTGGGTAATCTTTGATGAAGCGTCACAGATGCTGGCGCCTCAGGCCATGCTGAGTCTGATTTACGGCAAAGGTAATTTTATCTTTCTCGGAGATATCCACCAGTTGCCGCCGGTAATCCGCTCGGCAACATTCAAGGAAGAGCCGTGGAGCGAGACTCTGCATGACGAATTGATTGAAACGGAAGTGCGACGTTCATTGCTCAATATTTTGCTCCGGCGTTATCCACACCATAGCAAACAGTTAGATATAACCTATCGGATGAATGCGGAGATCTGCATGTTTCCAAGTCAGACATGGTACGACTCCACGTTACGCCCGGCACCGGAAAATGCCGGAGCCCGGCTATCGCTGAATGGCCCGGCAAAAAATGACCTGTTTGATAAGATTATCAATCCGCAAAAACCGGTTGTTCTTGTGCTGACGGATCATCAAGGCTGTCATCAGGAGTCAGCGATTGAGGCGGAAATAATGGCTCAATTGGCCTGCCGTTTGCTGACAGACAGAGGTGTGGATAAAGAACAATTGGCGCTTATCTCTCCGCACCGGGCCCAAAACAACGCGATTGCCCGACGGCTGAGCGAACTTTCAGGCATGAGCGCTGAGGATTTGCCTTTAATTGACACGGTGGAACGGATTCAGGGCGCTGAACGGGATGTGATCCTGTTTGGCTTTACATGCTCCGACCCTGATCACGTTCTCAGCGAATTTCTGAATAATCCAAACCGATTCAACGTAGCAATGACACGAGCCCGCAAGAAATTGATTATAGCAGGCAGCAAGACCTTTTTTTCAGCTATTGCTCACACAGAAAAACAACTACAGGCCAATGCCTGTTTTAAGGCTTTTTTTGAACACTGCCGCGAAAATGACTGTTGTTTTGAACTCGCGTCAGTTAGATTTCCGGTTTCTGATAATTGATTTACAGATGGACGAATTTTTTCCGGATTGTGCAAAAAAGAGGCCTCGACTATATTTTAGCTTGTTGCAAAATTGTCTTGACTATTTTTCAATCAGACACAAAACCGTCCCTGGCGCTTAAGAAATTTCAGTCTGTTTTGAAAAAACCCGTTGTTCAACTTGTCGAGAAAAGCGAAGGTTACCGTATGATTCCAAATGGAGATCAGTATATATAGGTAGCTCCTGCATATCAGTGGCTTTCGGGTTTGCCATAGTTATCTTTAAACTTCATTCTCCATGGCCTTGATATATTTTTTTGATTT
>JAJSZT010000087.1 GCA_030272815.1 Deltaproteobacteria bacterium | reverse complement strand
CTTATTGTGTCGATGTCCCCTCGTACCTCGGGGACATCGCCCAGGACGGGGAGCGCGCCAAAAAATAAATGCCGTGCAAGCTCGACCGCTATGACATCAAACGGATTGAGACAGACGCAAACTGCGCGCTCCTCATCCTGGGCGTAATATCTAAGAGAGAGGCAGGGTTAGGTAATGCGGTTCGAATGGGATCCAAAAAAAGCGAAACGAAACTTAAGAAAGCACGCTGTCTCTTTTGACGAAGCGGTAACCGTGTTCTATGATCCGCTATCGGCAACCTTTGATGACCACGATCACTCAGTTGGCGAGCATCGCTATATAACCATTGGTTTCTCCTCTCGTGACCGCTTGCTTGTTGTCGGGCACACAGAAAGAGGAGAAGTCTTGCGTATCATTAACGCGCGATCGGCGACTGCGCATGAAAGGAAAAGACATGAAGGATAGACATAAAAAAAGCATTGATGAGTTACGTCCTGAGTACAATTTTGACTATTCCAAAGCTGTTCGCGGGAAATACTGCAAGCGACTAATAGAAGAAGGGGCAAACGTAGCCGTCCTTGATCCGGATATCGCTGAGGCTTTCCATGATTCAGCGTCAGTGAATGAGGCGTTGAGGTCATTATTGGACCTAACTCGTTCCACGCAGCGCCTAACAACCGCATACACTCCAACAAGCAGGGGCGGGCGGCTGTAACATTTGCCAAGTTTAAGGAAAACGTGGCATTTACAAATACCCGTTTCCCTGCTTGTACGTGATGCGAAGACGTTAGCGCGCCAAGCGAAGCTTGGTGCATCTTGCAGGGTGCAAGTCCCTGTCGGGAAAGGGTTAGCCGCCCACCCGTATCGAGTGTTGCGCCTGTGGCGGAGTTCCGCCAAGCGGAACGAACAAAACAGGTGAAGCGTACACAGAGAATCATGCAGGCCGTAGGGGAGTCCGCGCTCCCTGAAGTACTGGTATCGCTCCGAAATGAGCTTGTTCCGGTTGCCGAGGGTTGTAACGTGCGCCGAAGGCAAAACAAGATCATCCGTAAAAAGGCGAGGATGTGAAGGACCGGCGGAGTTCTCAAGCCGTGGCATGTATGAAGAGAGGCACACAAGAACTTGGGAGGCCCATTCAACTTCTGTGCACAAATACGGGATGACGATATTGAGGCACGAAGGGGAAACCCGGATACAGGACTATGCGTAACCCTAAGTATGTCGCAAAATCAGGAAGGGGAACCGAAGCTGACGTGGAGGAACTCTGGTTGAGCGGGAGTCGTATCAAGCATAGTAATCGGAGGTGGGGAAAGCCCACTACACGCCTACGCCAAGGCTTCGGCGGCGCAGGCATGGTAAAGGACTTGACGGGAGTACGTAGCTTGCAAAGGAAACACATGCCGGACAAAGCTGGATCGGATATTGATGTGCAAACCTCCCTGCGAGGAATAGCGAAAACGGCAAGTCTCAACAAGCAACATCGCTTTCGGGATCTCTATCGATTGCTCAACATGGAGATGTTGCATCTGGCATGGAAGGGCTTGAAAAAGAGCGCTGCCATTGCCGATGATGATATCACCATAAAGGAGTATGGAGCTGACCTTGACGCCAACCTGGAAAGGTTGCTCGAAAGGCTAAAGCAAAAGAGATACCGGGCGAAACTGATCAAAAGACGTTACATTCCAAAGGAAAACGGCAAACGGCGTCCCTTGGGCATACCGGCTCTGGAAGATAAACTTGTCCAGAAAGCGGCAGCCGTAATCCTATCGGCCATCTACGAGCAGGACTTTTTAGACTGCTCGTATGGATACCGATTAGGAAAGGGGGCCAAAGATGCGGTCAGCGATCTTGTGTTCCAACTCCAGTTCGGCGTATTTGGCTACATTGTGGAAGCGGATATCAAAGGTTATTTTGATAACATTGACCATGATAAGCTGCTGTCGATGATGGAAAAGCGGATCAATGATCGTGCGTTCAAGCGGTTGATCACCAAGTGGCTGAAAGCGGGCATATTGGAGCCGGACGGTTACGTAAAGCATCCGGTCACAGGAACCCCGCAGGGCGGAATTGTTTCTCCCATCTTATCGAACCTGTATCTGCATATCGTGCTGGATGAATGGTTCCAGGATGTGGTCAAGCCCAGTCTGAAAGGTCGCGCCATTATGTGCAGATATGCAGATGATTGGGTATGTGCCTTTCAATACAGGGATGATGCAAGACGGTTCTACAACGTTCTTCCCAAAAGGCTTGGTCGCTACGAGCTACAAGTGGAGCCAAGTAAGACGAAGATCATACGATTCAGTCGATTTCATCCCAATCGAAAACGGGACAGAACGTTCACGTTTCTTGGGTTTGAATTCTATTGGTTCAAAGATCGTAAGGGTACTCCGCGGGTAATGCGACGAACAGCGCCAAGCAAGCAACGAATTGCGCTACGCCGAATGAAAGCGTGGCTCAAAGCGTCCCGGCATCTGCCGAAGAAGCAGTTCTTTCAGACTTTAAAGCGGAAGTTGATAGGCCATTACAATTACTATTATGTGCGGGGTAACTCGCGTGCGGTATGGTCTTTTTACAGCCAGGTGATTGAGTATGCGAAGAAGTGGCTGAATCGCAGGAGCCAACGTAAAAGCTACAATTGGGAAAAGTTCAAGCGCGTGCTTGAATACACAAAGATACCAAGGCCGAGACCAACGGAAAAGAGACGTCTGCATCAGTGTGCGTTGGGATAAGCCGATGCGGAAGCGAGTACAACCGAGGAACCGGATGCGAGAAAACCGCACGTCCGGGACTGTGTGGGGGGTGTCGGGTAACCGGCATTCCTACCACGACGGCTTGGTCGTACCTTCACTTGAAAGGCAACTGTTTCAGGTTGAAGTTTTGTATTTATCTTTGTTCTTCAAAATTCAATAAGGAGGAGAAAATGCCTATTGCTCACGCTATGTGGATTCATGGACACAGTCTTCGTGTCGAGTATCCGGATCGAATGGATGACGCGATCAGAAAGGGTAGTCGCATCCAATTGGATGGGAAGGCGAATAGCAGTAACTGGTTTCACATGGCCATCCCAACCCCAGTTATCGTCGAGGACAATAATTTACGCATTGATTCGGTGATGCTGCGATTCCGCACTTCCGGGGCCGCTGTGACCAAAGTAAATGTTTATGACGGCGAGAACGAGATCGCGTCACATCACGGGCTGTCGCTCAATCCAGAAGACTGGGCTTTTGAACGATTCGACGTACCAGGTCACCCAGGTTTTCGATGGGGTATTGGTATTTCATTCAAAGGCGAATTTGGTTCGCGAGGTACACGGCGAATCGAAGTCAGCTCCGGCGGCGGAGATTTCCTACCATAGCCATAAAAGTAAACTGGAGGCAACAATGAGCTTAGATCATGCACTTTGGATCCATGGCCACAGCGCCGAGATCGAATACCCGAACCGCGTCGCTTCAATGATTCAAAAGGGATATTACGTTAGCGTCCAGGGCAATCCGTCCACAACCAACTGGCTCCATTTTGCGGTACCCACGGCTGCAATTGTCGATAACTACAGAATGCGACCTATCACCCCACAATTTCTTTATAGATCAGACGGCGGTGGCAGCATTGATAAAGTTGATGTTTACGATGGCGAAGAGATAATCGCGACCTATGAAAATCCAGCAGGTGATATCGATGGTTGGAGATGGATCAGGGTTGGAGTCAATCACGATGAGATCCAGAGCGTCAAATGGGGTATCGGAATTTCGATCAGGCTACGATTCGGTCGGCATGGGGGACAGCTGGAATTCAAATCCGCCGGGTGCGACTTCGAATATGCCAACCGATTAGGCACGCAGCGCCTCCAGATCTACACCAAGAAAGCGCCGCTGGAGTTTCCCTACCGCAGCAACCTGCCCATAGACATCCCCAATGAATCCATCGAGCGTATCGTGATCTCGCTACATGGTACGGGCGGCAATGCAGACTTCTATCTATCCAACGGGTTGGCAGCCGCCAAGGCTGCGGCCGACGCCGGAGTGGACAATCGCGCCATGGAAAACACATTGATTATTGCGCCGCAGTTCCTTGGAACCAAAGAGTATTGCAGAAGGATCGCTCCAAACATCTTGCACTGGAATGGCGGTCGTGCATCGAGCGCGGAATCCATCGAGCAAGATCTCAACGGCAATGGAGTACCAGACAGCGGCACGCTTAGCTCGTTCACCGTTATGGACACGTTGTTAGAACAGGTGTGCCGACGGAGCCTTTTCCCCAATCTAATGAGCGTTGTCGTCGCCGGCCACTCGAATGGCGGCCGATTCATGAGCCGCTATGCGGCCACCAGCCGATTCGAGCAGGAAGTGGCGACACCTCGCGGTATCCACGTGCGCTATCTTGTGATGGGGTCCGGTTCCTACCTTTACATGGATGACAGGCGTCTCACGTTCGAGGACGACACTTACCTGACAGCCGCGCATAGCGACGATTGGAGGGACACTATCGTTAACCTGGAGGATTTTAGTTCGGTCTGCGATGTCGACGTTGGGAAGTTCAACGACTGGCCTTGGGGTTTAAGTGACCTGTGGCCGTATCCAGCCCAGGTTGGAAAAAACCAGATTCAGAATCAGTTCGGCGCACGTGATGTTCACTATATAGTCGGCGAGCTGGATCTGAGTGCGAGCTTCACAGAGTGTCCGGAGCGGGTCCAGGGGCAGGATACGCTTGCAAAGACCCTGCTCTACTTTCGTCATTTGGAACAATTCTACGAATCGGATTTACAACATCATTTGCATGTTGTGCCTGATGTGGGCCATAGCGGTCGACGGGAAATGATGGCCTCCCAAGGGCTTGCGGCGATTTTTGGGCCGATTACGTAATACGGATGGTATATTGAAGTGCGGAGCGTGGAGTGTGGGGAAAAACCATGCCGGTTAATGTATAAGGTCTCGCATTTCCAACTTCGCGCCTAACACACGCTCCAGCCGACCGCTTTTCGCTGCGCTTCAAGCGTCGGCTGAGCTGAGTCGTTAAGCGGCGCTCCGCGCCGCTTAACGGGCGCGAGCTGCTACGCCATCGAGTGTCAGTCGGCGCTACGCGCCGCCTAACCCTCAATGGAGCAGACAAAACCGTCGTCTAATACACACTCTCCGCTTCGCTCCGGTGCGATTATACGACGAACCTGCAGCTCATCTCGCGCTCGTTAGGCTGCATTTATTGTTTGCATGAGAAAGGAGGTGAGGGCATTGGTGAAGATAAATCTTTGAACAAGGTGTTGCCCCGTTTATCAGGACACGAGAAACTTAAAGAATTTAAAAAAAGAAGGAGGGCTGAAATGGCTACTATAGAGCGAGTAATATTGAGACATGTTGGAGAAACACATGGGCGTTGAGAAACTGCTACCGCAGAAGTTGAAATACAATGGGAAGGTAGGGATATCGGTCATCCCTTTACATTACGGGTTTACCTAATTGAACAAGATGGCCATCTTGATGATTATGGATTAAACCCGGACGGCAGTCTCCTGCAGGTAAAGAGGGGGAATCGTGATGATATGATGGGGGAGATAGGAACACAAACGTTTACTCCACGTGCAGCTGGTTGGCACACAGAGGTCCTTTCCAAAGACTGGGACTTCCCCAGTGCGCACGAACACTGGATGGAGTATCGTGCCGTTGCAACACTTGTCCCGAACGATTTAGTGGGAGATGTTCGTGTGAGCGGCATGCTTAAGTCCACCGTTGACTGAGAATTCTAAGTGAAAGGAGAAAGAGCGATGACAAAAGTCATAGAAACGAGTGTTTCCGATGTAGAAAAAATCTCGAGAATTTACACTCCTCATAATATCGCCGAAGAAACTCGAGTCTCAGGGTTTGCGTTTACACCTCGGTTAGCGAAAAAGGTGGGGCTAAAAAGGAAGGATGTATCACGCGCATTTTTCGAGGGCTCTAAGGTATTTCAATATGCTGACTTAGCTAAAGAGCTCGCATCAGATAGTGATGGCGGTCCAACTGTCTTGGAGAATTCCGTACAGATATAGATTGACTCTGAGCACCCTAACGCCGGAAGTGAAGCTGATTATATTTGGATGTACTTTGGGCGTGATAAGCGAGTGAAGCTCAACGTAATAGGTGGAAGGTTTCCTGCCAGCTCTTCAATTACTTGGAACCTTAACGACATAAGTGATTGACTTGAGGATAACATACAAACCGACCTATGGGATGAAATCGCTTTGGTGACTGATTCCGGGGATGGTATGAAAATAGACAGGATTCTCATAAAACACAGTAGCCAAACGATTCTCGATTGGGAATGTGGTCTATGGCTTGACGGATCCAGACTGGAGGAATACGGCAAGCTGGTGCTGACTGGTAAGATTCTGGAAACAAAGCTCGGTCATATTGGCGGCTTGTGGGTTCCCCAAATTCATTGGGGAGCCAGGGAAATAGGCAAAACAGACGGTTCAAAATATGACAGTGATGATGCTTGGTGTAGCGAGTTTGCGTCATGGTGTCTGCGAAAGGCTATGTGGGAAACGCCCGGGGACGGGTTGCGGGTTGCGGGACGTGCGGGTTGCGGGACGTTCCTTGATATATTGACAAGTCGGGGACGGGTCGTCCCGTAAGCCGTATATCAAGGAACGTCCCGTAAGCCGTAAGCCGTCCCGTAAGCCGTAACGTCCCGTAAGCCGTCCCGTAAGCCGCAAGCCGCAAGCCAGCGCATATGCTCACATCGCAAGCAGTTGAGATCTTTGTAATAGTTTACGGTTGATCAAAACATAAAAGCAATCAGTCGTTGCATAATTCGAAGTTTTTCAAAGCTATTTTAATACCTTCAAGAGCCTATTCATTATAGGTTCCGCTGATTTTCCCTGTGTATTTATCAGCACAACAAAACGATACAATCCACCTTTTTTGTTTCTTATATAGCCAGCCCTTGTATTTATATCTTTAAGAGTTCCTGTCTTGTAAAACTCTCTTTCCTTTTTCTGCATTAAATCATGATAGGGAAAGAATGCTTCGACAGTTTTGTACAAACTTTTTGCAGAAATTTTGTTTTTTCTTGATATTCCAGAACCCTCAACAATACATAAATCTTTTAAATTAAGTATGTTTTCAGCATAATTTTTTGCAGCAAGAACTCCCTTGTCAAGAGTTCCAGGCGGGCCGTAAAGTTTTGTACCAGCGGAAATGAGCAGTTGATTAGCCATGAAATTATTTGAGTGTTCTAGAAGTTTTGATATGATTTCCTTTATTGAAAAACCGGATACATACTTAAATACCAGTCTGTCATTTTCTTTATTAACTCTTCCAAGCCTTATACTGCTATTAGATTTAATGCCTTGTTTTTCAAGGAAGTATTTAAAGAGATGCCCAAAGTAAAGTGTGTTTTCACTTTCTTTATGGGAGAGCACTAATCTTCCCGTGGTTAGTTTTGATTTTCTAACTTTTCTTAATGCAAACGGCAGCAGGGGTGTCTGTTCTTCCGCGCTGACATATTTGCCGTTTTCAAGGCGCTTGAAGTAAACAGTATTGAAGTTGGCGCAAAGCGCTCCATTTGGTGCATCATAGGGCTGTGATGATGAGCTGATTCCAGGAATTGTAATGGGTTGCCTGAAATATGAATCATCTAAAACAATATCTTTAATCTTTTTATGCTCTGCATCAAGCCTTGAGCCAAGTGCTTTGGATATTTCCTCCAGAATTTCAGATGTCAGCAGCGGATCTCCATAGCCTTTTATTTTAAGATTTGAATCGTTATCCAGGTAGAATTCAGTAGTAAATCTGTAATCCGGACCCAGATAGTGCATTGCCACTAAAGAGGTAAGTATTTTCAGAGTTGAAGCAGGAATGAGTTTTTTGTCGGTATTTTTGGAAACTATAATTCCGCCCTGGTGATCCGCGACAAGAACGGCATCCTGATCGCCTATAAGATTTGCCACACTACCTATGTTTTCAGCATGGAGATTTTGAATTTGAAAGAGCAGCAAAAAGCAGAATAGCAGTGTAAAAAATATTGCAGGTTTTGAAAGTATGATTGATTCAGGTTTAATTCGCATGTAAGGACAATTCATTGTAATATATTATATTATCGTATAAATTAAGCTTTATGCATTAATCAAAAAAAATTCAAGGAAAAAGTTACACGGGCTGCTTTGAAAACCATTTGAGGACTCGCCATAAAAGTCCAGTTTTCGAATATAGTGGAATTTCGCTGGCTAAACGATTCGCAATGAGCCAATTGGGGGCCATCCCCCCTCTTCCCCTCTTCACTCTTTATGGTGAGTAAATGGTAAACAACAGCGAATATTATTGAATATTATTGAGTTGTTTGCTATACATTTTGTTGTGTTGTATATTTTGTTTGACCTCTGAAAAAATGGCGACTTACACAAAGGAGGTATACATTAATGATTTCGACCCTTGAAAAAGTTAAACGCCTGGAACAATATCTTGCTGTTGATAGTTCGGCGATTGATCCTGTGCTGCAAATGGCTATTGATAAACTTCTCGCCCGTGAAACAGCGCGTCTGAGCGAATTGAAAAAACGTCTGGCTGCTCAACTTAAGGAGTTTGAAGAACATTATGCGTTGAAGTCAGCAGATTTTTACACGCGTTATGAAAAAGGCGAAATGGGTGATTCAATGGACTTTATCGAGTGGTCGGCTACTGTGGAAATGCTGGCAAACGCTGAAAAACAGATAACATTGCTGGGAACCGCATCTGGCTGATGAATCCAATTATCAGAAAACATTTTGACGTTTTAGAGGCCAGGCTTATCGAAAGTCCGGTCATCGTTTCCTACCAAATGTTGAGGCGAGAAATAGCTGCTGCTGAAGGCAAATTGCGGGTCAAAGCGATATTAAGCGATGGGGGCAGCATCGAATTGTTTGAGTATGTAGCCGAGTCGGGCAGGCATATCCGTTTGTTGAAATACAACTTTCACTGGCAAGATGCACAGGGAAGATTAAGACAGCGTTGGTATAATGCACCGCATTATCCTGACTTACCCAATGCTCCACATCATGTTCACGGCGAAAACAACTCAGTACAAGAAGTTATGCAAGTCCATGATGTGTTTTTCTTAAATGTTGCTCGAAATAATTTTGATTCGCCTTAAAGCCCTATAGTATAAAGGTTTGAGAGATAAATTAACTATAAGAACCTTAAAATAGTAAGTTTGAATAAATAATGCCAAGTAACTATTTATAATTATTAATTTATATTAAACATAGAATATCTTAAATAGACTATATTTTTCAAAAATTGCAAAAGCTGTAGAACCTTATACAATAAGGGCATAAATGAATTTTTTTAATCAGATATAGTAGTTTGAGGTTTTTACATGACTGAATGCCTACAAACCTTTGTCTTATAACACATGACAGCAATTGACTTAAATTTAGCGCAACATTTAAGTTTTTTGTTATCAGAGAAATAGAAAAAGCATTGAAACGAATAAATTATATCCACTGAAATATTTTTTAGAAAACAAAATGCAGGTCACAATCAACACTGATGACCCTGCATTTTCTGGATCTTTTTTCTCAGATAACAGCGAAGGCGAAGACTTTAAAAATGCAGAGCTGTCGCAGGAATATCTTCTGGCAACTGAGCTTTTTAAAGCTTCATTTGAAAATGATAAAGACTCAAGACATTTAACACAATGGGAAGTATTGAAACTGATAAAAATGGGGTTTAAACATGCATTTTTAGATATAAATATTAAAAGAGAACTTATGAGAATAGCTGATGAAAAAATATATGATATAATTATAGAAAATGATAAAATGGATTAATATTTTTTCGCTCTGTTCTTGAGCTGTTGTACCTGCTGGTTGTAAAATGCAATCACTTCTCTTCTGTTCAGCATTCCGAGTAGAATACTATGTCCATCTTCCTTGACAACAGAAAGACTATCGATATTTTTTGTTGTAAATCTTAGCTTCTTTACCTCCATATCCCGATGTTAAAGCTCAATATTTCTTTTCCTTCCACCAAACGTTTTTGCGGTGTGCTTACTTCACCCACCATCGTCTTAAGATCAAAAACCACCACATATCCCTCATTGGCACGCTCGGTCAAAAGATATTTCCCGCACAGTTGATCAATTGCCTTTTCAACAGTCTTATCAAGGCTTGAACGATTTATCTTGGTCTCGATAATGTATTTATGGCCCTGATAGATCAAAAGAATATCGATTCTCCCTAATCCCGTCGGCGTCTCAAGGCGAAGTTCGCCTTTTCCTCCCTCTACAAACTGATACAGCCAGGCACTGAGCAAAAACTGTCCTGTCTTCTCGTATGGCTTCTGGCTCTTGTAAAAAGCGTTTACGCCTATCTGCATGATGTATTCCTCAAAATCAGAAAGGATGGCTTCCATGTTCAGAAGTCCGTCAGGTCTAAAGTAGCCCTTAACAGATACATCTATAATTGCCCCGGATTCCCGAAAAAAAGTCTTGGTGAACCTTTTTTTATAGATAGGGTTGCTTACCTTAATATTTTTCCCTTCCGCCTTGATCAAACCATGTGTCAAAAGAAGGGACTGCTCCTCATCGCCAGGGATGTATTCAACGCCGTTAAAAACAATCTCAATGAAGGTTTCTTTGTATTGCTTGGCCTTTTCTGTGATGTTATCAAAATGGCTGTTTTCTTCGTACAGAAGAATGTCAATCGCCTTTTCCACATCTTCTTCAGTAATGTGGGCTGTGGTTTCGGGCTTTATGTTAATCGTCAGAATGGTACCTATGCGGTTCACCAGCCAGGGCTGGCCGGCTGTTTCATCAAATACTTTTTTTACTGCATCTTCAGTAAAGGGTTGATTGGTTTCCTTTGTATATTGGGCATAAAGGTCACGGACATTCTTTAGAGTAAAAGGCGGAAGTTTCACCTGATCAGCGATATTAAATGGGGAGACACCCCCTACAATCAGCTTGGCGATGTTGCGTATACCCACCAGTCCCACGGAGTAAAGAGCTTTGTCGGTCCGCTTTTTGTATCTTTGATAGAGTTCTCTTAAGGTGGTCAGGAAATTCTCCAGTTCGTCTATTGGGATGCCATCGAACTCGTCTATGAAAATAACGATTTTTTTCAATTTTATCATGCGATTTAGTTCTTCAAATAACTCACGAAAGCAGGTATGATCAGAAATATTATGCGTATCCAGGTACGCTTTCACCGCATCAAGCCTCGGGCAACCC
>JAJSZT010000086.1 GCA_030272815.1 Deltaproteobacteria bacterium | reverse complement strand
TCAAATCGAAGATTTTTAGCAGTTAGCTTTTAGCAATTAGCCTTTAGCTTAAAAAATCAAACAGATAACACATTCAGCTAAGTGCTAACAGCTAATGGCTAATAGCTTTTTCACAAATCTTCACATCGGCAAATAAGCTGAAACTATTGCCAGCATTAAAAAAATACTTTTCGGACAGGCACTAACTTATGAACAATATTTTAAAAAAAATCGAAAGCATTATGACTAGTAAAAGGAAAGCCGGTCTTATTTCTTTCGAGTCTTTTTTATTCGTGCTTTCCCTTATTTACGGCAGCGCTGTTAAAACAAGAAAAACTTTTTATAATAGAGGTGTATTAAGGTCAAAAAAACTCTCCTGTATAGTAATATCAATTGGGAACATTACAGCCGGAGGCACAGGAAAGACCCCAATGACTATATATGTGGCTGATCTGGTAAAACGCATGGGATATAAAGTAGTAGTAATCAGCAGGGGATATAAAGGGCTTGCGGAAAAAACCGGAGGAATTGTAAGCGATGGGAAAACAATATTCATGAAAGCTGACAAATCAGGTGACGAACCGTTTATGATTGCGAACAGGCTGAAAAACATACCTGTTGTTGTAGGTAAAAACCGGTTTAATGCAGGCATGGTGGCTTTAAATAGTTTTCATCCGGACGTTATTGTGCTTGATGATGCTTACCAGCACTTCCAGCTTGAGCGGGACATTAACCTGGTACTGCTTGACAATAGTTGCCCTTTCGGCAATCATCACCTTTTACCGAGAGGCACCCTCAGGGAGCCGCTTTCATCCCTTGCGAGGGGTGATGCATTTGTTTTAACGAGATCAGATACAGCTAAAGAGCCTGAAAATAAAATCTCTTCTGTTATAAAATCTTATGCAGGAAGCAAAGCGGTTTTTAATGCCATTCATAAGCCATATATTTACAAGATAATTAAAGGCGGAACTTTTTCATCTCAAATTACTGAAGAAAGTTCATATAAACACAGTTTTGAATTCCTGCAGGGACGCAGAGCGTTTGTTTTTTCAGGCATTGCAAGGAATAAAGATTTTTATAATTCAGTGCAGGGATTCAAGTGTAAGGTAACGGGTTTTTCAGAATTTGCAGACCATCACCGGTACACGGACAGAGATCTTAACACGATATTACAATCAGCAAAAAAATTTAAGGCTGACTTTATTATTACAACAGAGAAGGACTATGCCAGAATTGCAAACAAAATCGCATGGCCAATTAACCTTGTGGTTGTCGGCATAAAGATATCATTTGGAAATAATGATAATGAGTTTAATCTTTTTATAAAAAACAGACTTAAAAATACTAATGAAAGTTCTTCATTCTAAACAGATAAGACGAATACTGATTCGTTCCACCAACTGGGTTGGAGATGCTATAATAACAACACCGACAATCAGAGCTGTGCGCAAAAATTTCCCTGAAGCAAAGATAAGCCTTCTTGCAAAACCCTGGGTTGCCCCAATTTTTTACAACAACCCTTATATTGATAATATTTTGCTTTATGATGCTGCAGGAAAACATAAAGGCCTGTTCGGCATACCCTGGTTGAGCAAGAAACTGCGAAAAGAAAAGTTTGATCTTGCCATCCTTCTTCAAAATGCTTTTGAAGCCGCCCTGGTAGCTATTTTGGCAGGAATCCCAAACAGACTCGGCTATAACACCGATGCAAGGAGTCTATTGCTTACACATTGTATCCGTCTAACGCCGGCCCTGAAAAGGGTCCATCAAATTGATTACTATCTTGGAATTCTTGAAGGCGCTTCACTAAAATCAGACAGCAGGCAATTAACCCTTGTCGTAACAGACGAAGAGCATAAACATGCTGAAGAAATACTATCGAAACACGGTATTACAGGAAGAGACAGACTTATCGGAATAAACCCCGGTGCTGTTTTTGGATCTGCAAAGCGGTGGTTTCCTGAACGGTATGCTGCACTGAGTGTTAAGTTGCAGAAATACAGCGGGGCTGGAATTGCTATATTCGGAGGGCCCGGTGAAACGGCGCTTGGGCAACATATCTCTGAATTAACGGGAAACCGCTGCGTCAACTTTTGCGGCAAAACCAGCCTCCGTGAAGCTGTAGCATTAATTGAGAGGTGTCAACTTTTTATTACAAACGATTCAGGTTTGATGCATGTTGCGGCAGCTCTTGATACCCCACAGATTGCGATATTTGGTTCTACCGATCATGTAACAACCGGCCCCAGCAGTCCAAAAAGCCAAATCATAAGAGCGCCGGTGCCTTGCAGTCCTTGCCTGAAACCAGACTGCCCTATAGACCACAGATGCATGAAAAATATTACTGTCGAAATGGTATATGATACTGCTGTAAAACTTTTAATGGAAAACTGAAATAATTAGTGGCCGGACGAAAACTCAAAACACCTGAAATTATAGTCAGTTGGATGCTATTCTCAAATCGAAAATTTTTAGCAGTTAGCTTTTAGCAATTAGCCTTTAGCTTTGTTTTTTAGCAGTTAGCTTTTAGCAGTTAGCCTTTAGCTTTGTTTTTTAGCAGTTAGCTTTTAGCAGTTAGCCTTTTGCTAAGAGCTAACCGCTAATGGCTAGCTAATAGCTTTAATTAAACAGATAACACATTCAGCTAAGAGCTAATGGCTAATAGCTTTTTCACAAATCTTCACATCGGTAAATAAGCTGAAACTATTGCCAGCATTAAAAAAAATACTTTTCGGACAGGCACTAATTAACATATGAAAATACTTATTGTTAAATTGAGCGCTATTGGAGATGTTATACATACACTTCCTTCGCTTAATGCTATAAGAAAAAACTATCCTGATGCACATATAACATGGCTGATTGAAGAAGTTGCTTCCAGTCTTGTTGTAGGACATGAAGCTCTGGATCGTGTTATTATTTCAAAAAGAACGCAATGGATAAAAAAAATTCTCGGGCCATCCTGCCTGAACAATATTAAAGAAGCATATCAATTTATAAAAGAGCTGAGAGACACAGAATACGATCTAATAATTGATTTTCAGGGGCTGCTAAAAAGCGCTGTTCTGATAGCATTGGCCAGAGGAAAGAGGAAAATAGGATTTGATAAAGGCATGGAGCACATGGAACATAGCTACATTTTTTTAAACGAGCGTATTTCACCTGTTAATATGGATAACCACGCTCTTTTAAGAAACCTGATGCTTATTAATGCCCTGGGAATCAAGTCAAAAGAGATTGAATACAAGATTCCTGTTTCCGATCACACCCGCAAATTTATAGATTCTATTTTGGAACGTCACGGAATTAAAAGTTATGGGTTGCTTGTAGCGATAAACCCGGTTGCAAAATGGGAAACAAAGCTATGGGATAATCGGAAGTTCGCTTTGCTTGCTGACAGGTTGATTGAAAAATATAATGCGAGCGTCATTTTTACCGGAAGTCAATCAGATAAAAGCACAATTAAAAATATAATATCCTTTATGAGTAAAAAAGCAGTAAATCTTGCAGGTAAAACAACACTGAAAACACTTGCAGCACTTTATGAAAAAACAAGGTTTGTTATATCAACAGATACCGGCCCAATGCATATGGCAGCAGCAGTTGGGACACCTGTTATAGCTCTTTTCGGACCGACAGCTCCATGGAGAACCGGGCCTTTTGGATCAGAACATAAAATTCTGAGATCAGAGCTGAATTGCAGTCCCTGCTTTAAGCGACAGTGCAGTACAATCGACTGTATGAAGCAGATAAGCGTAGAGCAAGTACTGGATGCGGCAAATTCTATACTTTCGTAATAAATGGTAATCTTTTGTTAAAATATATGTCAAAAAAATAAAATACAAAACTGGTCGAAAATGTCTAAACCCAAAGATTTTTCATGCTCTATAAAAACTTTCATTGTTGGTATCCCCAAAAAGTATATTGTCAAAACGGGAAATATATTAGGAAGTATTGCATACCTGTTTGATGCGCGTCACAGGCGTATTGTAAGGCGCAATTTGAAATTTGCCAATCCTGAGTGGCCATTGGATAAGATAAAGAAGATCTCTAGAAAAACGTTTCAAAACATGGGGATTAGTGTTTTGGAAATCTGTCAAATGACTTGTTTTTCAAAAGAAGACATTCTGAAAAAAGTAAGAATAAAAGGAAGAGAAAATCTTTTAAATACCATAAAAAGCCCTAAAGGCCTTATTATTATCTCGGCCCACATAGGGAACTGGGAGATGTCACATCTTTTTGTTTCAATTTATATACAAAAGTCACTGCTAGTTGTAGTGCAAAATCAGCCTGTTTTTATTGAACGGATAATTCATAAGCTCAGAACAAGTACAGGTAATACCATTATCAGCAAAAAAGGAGCTATGATCAAACTGGTTCGGATATTACGCAAAGGTAAAATGATAGGCTTATTAATCGACCAGGGTACTTCTCGTGGAGAAGGAGTTGATGTTACTTTTTTTGGCCACAAGACCAATGCCACATATGCAGCCTCTTTGCTGGCCGCAAGATACAATTGCCCGGTTCTGCCGGTTTATTGTATAAGGGAACCGGATGCAAACCTGACAGTTATTGTGGAACCTCCACTAAAATTACACAAAACCGATGATGTTCGTGCAGACTTGCAGACAAATACACAGATCATGACAGACTCTGTTGAAAAAATAGTTAGCTTATATCCAGAACAATGGTTATGGTTTCACAAACGATGGAAAAGACACTATCCGGAACTGTATCCTGAAGATCTGGCCAGACGGCAGCGCCAAAGAGAAAAAAAAAGAGCTCGTTGTCCCAAAAAGCGATAATTTTCGCAAAAGACTTTTTTACGAAGCCGTCAACCTTGAAAAGATAATAAATGAAAGACCACATAAAACGCTGCATTTACCTGATTGATCAGTTTAATTATATTCGCCCGATTGCGGCGATATTAAGCCTGATTACCTTGTTTATTGCTGTCAACACCCAGAACCCAATTAACAAAGACGGGATTCTATATTTGCAAACTGCTGAGGCTTTTGCAAACAGTGGGTGGCAAGGGGCTATGAAATATTTTAACTGGCCGTTTTATTCAATATTTATCGCATGGCTGTCCCAAATAGCCCATTTATCTTTCGAGAACTCAACCTATGTATTGAATGCAGTACTTCTTGTTATAATCGTAATTAGCTTCATCGCTCTTATCGAGGAATTAGGCGGTTCACGTTTCGTGCAATTTCTAGGTGCACTTATTATTCTTAGCCATCCGCAATTACATCATTATCAACACTACATTGTTAGAGGGTTTGGTTATTGGGCATTCTCTTTATTAGCTCTCTTACATTTTGTTCGTTTTTATAAATACTTAAAATGGCGATATGCCCTAAGCTGGGGAATATTTATCAGTGCTGCAATATTATTTCGGCCTGAAGGCTTGGTGCTATGCTGCTTCGGCCCTCTGGTTCTCCTATTCCGCAAGGAAACAGTACTCTGGAATAAATTTGGAAATACTCTTAAAGCATATAGTTTCAATATCATAGCAATATCCATAATAATTGTTTGGTGGCTCAATATACCGAATAGAGATATTGCCCAGCTTGGAAGGTTAAGCGAGTTCTGGAATCAACTGCAAAACGGCCTGATATTGTTAAGTACCAATATCAATGAAAAAGCAGCAATTATCAGCCAGACTGTTCTTCACGACCTTGCAAAGAAGTGGGGTTTAACCATGGTCATATCAGGCCTATCCGGGATATACTTATATAAATTGGTAGAGACTCTCTGGCCGGTACATGCATTGCTTTTTGGCCACGCTTTCTGGAAAAGACTTATGCCCGCAAAGAAAGACATAAAAAAAGTAATAATATATTTTACAATATTGAATCTAACTATACCTGCCATATTCTTAGGACAAAATTTTTTCATATCATACCGTTTTTTAATGCCGGCAAGCCTGCTTTTGCTGCTCTGGACTCCATTCAGCCTGCATTATATTATGCAGAAATGGCTGGATAAAAAAACAGTTTTTAAAAATAATTTTTTATTCCCCATACTATCACTTGCTTTCTTAATCATGTTTATCTATGCCTTTGTACCTCCCAATCAATCCAAGGCATATATTACTGCTGCCGGCACATGGCTTAAACACAATATGCCGCAGCAGTCAAAGCTCTATACAAATAACTTTCGACTTTCCTATTACTCTGGAAAAAAATTTATGGAATGGGATATTTCTGATAACCTCATAATGCCTGAGTGGTCATCTGATGATTTTGTTGCTTTAAAAACAAAAGAAAAGCATTATGAAAAAATAAAAAACACATTATTAACGCTAAAACTCAAACCCGGCAAAATATTTGCGAATAAAGAAGGGAACATGATTGCTGTTTTCGAGTTTATAAAAAATAATAATCATGAGGAATCAAGTTCCGTAAAAAACTGATACTTCATCCCTCTTTCTGATTTATATAACTTTCCTCAGGTAGCTGATATGACTAATCCTGTAGTTACAGCATTAATTCCAAACTATAAAACCCTTAAAGTCACTAAGCTATGCCTGCGCCTTTTGCGCAAGTATACTGATCCGAAAAAAATCCGCATAATCGTCATTGATAATGATTCTCAAGACGAATCTCTAAAATATCTGAAAAGCCTTAAATACATAACGCTCATTGAAAGAAAGAAAAAACAGGATGACACCCCATCTTTATCTCACGCAAGGGCTCTGGACCTTGCCCTTAAACAGGTTGCCACGCCTTATGTTCTTTCCATGCATACAGATACCTTTGTTAAACACCCGGACTGGCTTGATGTCTTATTGGCAAAAATAGAAAAAGAATCAATTATTGCCGGAGTCGGTTCATGGAAACTTGAGAACAAGCCTTTTATTAAAAGACTGGCCAAGGCCATTGAGTACCAATGGGAAAGCTTTTACTACCGCCTGATCGGCAAAACAGATCACGCCCTGGAAGGAAAAGGAAAAAACTACTTATACCTGCGAAGCCATTTGGCCCTTTACCGGATGGACTTAATAAGAAAAAACAATCTCTCGTTTTCTGATGGCAAAAAAACCGCTGGCAAGATAACGCATAAAAAGCTGGAAGATAATGGCTATAAAATGGTTTTTCTTGAATCGGCATTCCTCAGTAACTACGTCATCCATCTAAATCACGCCACCATGGCGCTTCATCCAGAATTAGGTGCCAGGAAAAGTACTATCAGAAAAGGTCTAAAACGCATCAATAAAGCCCTAAAGGATTTAAACGCCGAACAGATACTTATGGATGATTCTCTTGATAATTAAAGATGAAATCAACTGCTGACAGCCAACATCTTCGCAACTCTGGAAGAAATTTAGAAGTTCCCTTCAGGCTTTTTCTGAAATCAGATGGTTCTTCTGTTAAACTTATTTGTGAAAGTATCGCACGAATAATTCCAGGGAAGAGGCTGGTGTGCATAGGCAAATGGAATGATAAATCGGTTGCTGTAAAAATATTCTTAAGTGCCAAAAGTGCCGGACGGCACTGTGACCGCGAGATAAAGGGAGTAAATGCCTTAAAAAATGCCGGAATAAAAACGCCTGCTCTTCTTTTTCAGGGCAATTTACTGCAAGATGGCACTCCACTTCTTGTTTTTGAAAGAATTATTCCTGCCCATAATCCCCAGGAAGCTGTTTTAAAGGCAAAAACTGATGAAAAGCGCTGTGAATTACTTAAACAAATTACAATCGTAATTGCTGAACAGCATGAGGCAGGTCTTAAACAGAAGGATCTTCATCTAGGAAACTTTTTACTTGCTAATAATGATATTTATACAATCGACGGTGATACGGTAGATACAAGACAAATGGGAACACCATTGCCTAAAGCAAAGAGCATGAAAAACATAGGGTTATATTTTGCTCAATTTGATCCGAACTTTGACCATTTGTTTTCTACAGCCTTTCAGGCATACACAGCAAAAAGGTCATGGTCCCCAGATAGCGGTCTTTTTAATCAGCTATTAAAAGAAGTAAAATCCCAAAGAAAAAACGGGAAGAAAAAATATCTGAATAAAATCTTCCGCGAATGCACTTCTTTTGTGTGCAATAAATCATGGAACAGCCATATGGTCTGTGACCGTAACTTTTATTACGGTGAAATGAAAAAATTAATTGCAGACCCGGACTCTGCAATTGATGCAAACAGGCTGCTGAAGGATGGAAATAGCTCAACAGTTGCGCTGGCTAAAGTAAATAATAAGCTTCTGGTAGTTAAAAGATACAATATCAAAAATTTCATACATGCCTTAAATAGATGTCCTCGTAATACCCGTGCATGGTCTTCATGGCGCAATGCTCACAGGCTGGAGGGTCTGGGGATTCCTACTCCAAAACCAATAGCCTTTTTTGAAAGACGATGGGGGCCTTTTCGGTCAACTTCATATTACATATCAGAATATATAGATGGAACAGATCTATACGATTTGATTACTTCTGATAAGTCAAAAGAAATTAGCATAGAAATTCTTAGCAAAAGGTTTGGAGAAATTCTTAAATCACTCGCCGATGCATGCATGAGTCATGGCGATTTCAAAGCTACAAACTTTATTGCAGCTGGCAGCAGGCTGTTTATTATCGATATAGAAGGTATGCGTGAACACATCTTTAAATGGAGTTTAAGACGGGCGCTAAAACGTGATTGTGCGCGTTTTATGAAAAACTGGACGAATTTGCCGGAAGTGGCAAGGGTATTCCATAACCAAATCAAAAAGATAAAATTATAAGAGTGTTTCAGGTAAAACTGTTAACAACTCGAAGCCATCGCGAAATGGTACATAAAGTCTATTGAATCTTTAACTAAAAAGTCCAATTATGGATAAAAAAGCAAGATTTGCATTTTGCCTATTTAAATATTTCCCATTTGGTGGGTTACAACAAGATTTTCTGCGAATAGCCAAAGTATGTTTGGCGCGTGGTCATCAAGTAGATGTGTATACCTGTTCATGGGAAGGAGAGATGCCTGATGGTTTGCATGTTTCAATAATTCCGGTTTGGCGTTTAACCAATCACCGGCGTTATGAGTCATTTGCTAAAAAACTTAGCAAATATTTGGCTGCAAAATATTATGATGCTGTCGTCGGATTCAACAAAATGCCTGGTTTGGATGTATATTATGCGGCTGACACTTGTTATGCCCTCAAGGCACGTACAAAAAGTTTTTGGTATCGTTTGACCGGACGATGCCGTAGTTATTTAAGATTGGAGCAAGCCGTTTTTGATAAGCAATCAAAAACAGAAATTTTATTGATCTCCGAACAGGAAAAAGCATTTTTCAAGGATTATTATGGTACTGCTGAACAGCGTTTTCATTTACTCCCCCCAGGAATTGCCAGAGATCGTATAATACCCCCTAACGCTGAAGAAATTCGTACAAAATTGCGCAATGAATTGGGTATCGGTTCTAATCAAAACGTCGTCTTAATGGTCGGCTCCGGCTTTAAGACCAAGGGAGTTGATCGCGCGATCCGGGCAGTATCCTCCCTACCTTTCAGATTGGGAGAAAAAACGACTTTGTTAATCGTGGGTAAAGATAACTCTAAACCTTTTTGGCGGTTGGCTAAACGATTAGGTGTTTCAAAGCAAGTGCGTTTTGTAGGCGGTCGGAAGGACGTGCCCAGATTTTTAGTGTCGGCCGATCTTTTACTGCATCCTGCCTACCGAGAAACTGCTGGTATGGTTTTAATTGAAGCGATGGCATCAGAATTACCGGTGCTTGCAACTGATGTTTGCGGCTACAGTTATCATATTGAGCATGCCGATGCAGGGGAAATAATACCTTCACCTTTTAAGCAGGAAACACTGAATCACTTATTAGTCTCGATGTTAATTTCTGATAAAAAAAACCAATGGCAAAATAATGGTAGAAATTATATTGCCAACACCGATGTCTTTAGCCTGCCGGAAAAGGCTGCTGACATTATTGAACAGGTTGCAGCATGCTAGTTTTACCCAAAACCTGGATAGAACGCTGGCAGGCCCGGAATAGTTTCGATCAATTGTTCAGTATTAACGGCAAGATATATCGTGAACAAGATGGTCGTAAAACACTGCGTTTTAAACTTAATGGCAAAAATTATTTTGCCAAACTGCATTATGGTGTTGGATGGAAAAAAATAATAAAAAATTTGCTGCAATTTCGTCTGCCAGTAATTTGTGCACAAAACGAATGGCGAGCTATCCAACGTCTTGAGCAATTAGGAATTAAAACCATGCAGTTGGTGGGATACGGCAAAAAAGGTTGGAATCCTGCTCATCTAAAATCCTTTGTTATCACTGAAGAATTGGCAAACA
The DNA here is from genome assembly GCA_030272815.1 of Deltaproteobacteria bacterium. Taxonomy (GTDB): domain Bacteria; phylum Desulfobacterota; class Desulfobacteria; order Desulfobacterales; family ETH-SRB1; genus B13-G4. The sequence continues at coordinate 1,246 of JAJSZT010000086.1, read as the reverse complement.
CAATAAGCCTTGAAGATTTTTGCCGTGATTGGCCGACATCACCTCCAAGCTATTCTCTAAAACGGGCATTGATCACGGAGGTGGCTAAAATTGCCCGAACGATTCATGAACACGGAATTAACCATAGAGATTTTTATATCTGCCATTTCTTGCTCGATATCTCGACGGGACGAAAGCGGATTGATCCCAGTCAGTTAAAAATATATCTGATCGACTTGCATCGCATGCAGATACGTCGTCGTATACCACGGCGTTGGCGAGTCAAGGATATCGGTTCGTTGTACTTTTCGAGCATGGATATCGGCCTAACTAAGCGTGATTTATTTCGATTTATTCGTATATACAGCAACAAACCATTACGAGTGTTCATATCAAAAGACAGGGCATTTTGGAAGCAAGTAAAAAAACGAAGCATCGCTATTTATCGAAAGGATTTTCAAAAAGACCCAACTATCATTTTATAATATATTATATCATTCAGTTATGAAACCATTAAAGTTGTATTGGTCCACAAGCCTAAAAAATAACAAGAAAAACTTTGGGGATTGGCTGTCGCCTATACTGTGCGAGCGCCTGTCGGGGCGACGTGTTGTGCATGCCAAACCGAACAAGTGCGATTTGATTGCCGTGGGTAGTATTTTACAACGGATTAAACATGGACGATTCCGCCGCAAAATACATATTTGGGGAAGCGGCTTTATTGAAGATTGCGGAAAAATAAATAGTTTTCATTATTATCATGCTATAAGAGGTTATAAATCGGCCGACATGCTAAAATGCCGACAGCATATACGAACGTATGGCGATCCAGGATTATTGTGTGATATGCTTTTACCCGATCACATCATTATATCAAAACTGTATGCAGTAGGTGTTGTTCCTCATTATAAGGATCGACAAAATCAGATTTTGCAAAGATTTGCGGAAAAAAATGCAAATTTAAAAATTATTGACGTATTATCAGAAACAGAAGATTTCATACGTCAAGTTGCAAGTTGTGAATTTATTTTATCTTCCAGCCTACATGGCTTAATTAGTGCCGATGCTTTTGGAATTCCTAATGCCTGGATACAATTGTCGGACAAAATCCGTGGACAAAATTTCAAATTTTATGATTATTACAGCGCATTCGGTATTGACTCACCTAAACCTTTATTTTTAAATGCGGATACATCTCTTAACAATATATTGCAACTTGCAAATACTTACTCACGCCCTAATTTAATGAAAATTAAACAACAATTGC
>JAJSZT010000085.1 GCA_030272815.1 Deltaproteobacteria bacterium | reverse complement strand
AGGCTGAAAAAATACGGAAGGTCATACAGTCTATTTTTCACATGCTCAACAATGGCTACCACGTGATAGCGGTCGGATGGATACAGCCGGATGACACCGTCAAAGGAGGAACCGCTTGGGGCTCAGTTAACCTCCCGTGTCTTAAAAAACTCTATCTCCGGCCACTCTTCCATGCAGTAGTTGAGCTGCCATTCACTGGTTGTCAGAAAGGAGAGGCAGCCTTCAGCATCTATAGCCATATTGGCTATATTTTTTTTCTCAAATTCAGCCATTTTTTTGCGATCATCACACCTAACCCAGCGTGCCACATTAAAATTCACAGGTTCATATATGGCATTCACACCATATTCCGCCTTGAGACGGGCCATGGTCACATCAAACTGGAGGACACCAACCGCCCCCAGAATATAGTCTCTTCCTGTAACAGGCATAAAAACCTGGATAGCCCCTTCCTCTGCAAGCTGGATCAATCCTTTCTGAAGGTGCTTGGCCTTTAACGGATTCTTCAGACGCACACGCCTGAAATGCTCAGGTGCAAAATTGGGAATCCCGATGAATTTCAAAGGTTCTTTTTCGGTAAATGTATCGCCGATCTTTATGGTTCCGTGGTTATGGATACCAATAATATCTCCTGGAAATGCCTCCTCCACATTTTCCCTGTCCTGTGCCATGAAGATTGTCGCATTAGCAAAAGTTACCTCTTTTCCGATTCTGTGGTGGACAACTCTCATTCCTCTTTTAAATTTTCCTGAACAGATCCTGACAAACGCAATCCTGTCCCTGTGAGCAGGGTTCATATTTGCCTGTATTTTAAAAGCAAAGCCTGAAAACTCTTTTTCGTATGGCGAAACCTCACGGAAAACAGCCGGTCGCACACCTGGATGGGGGGCCAGTTCCACAAATGCATCCAGCATCTCTTTAACACCAAAATTATTAATGGCGCTTCCGAAAAAAACCGGCGTCTGGCTTCCTTTTAAAAAATGTTGGCGCTCAAACGGATCGACGGCGCCTTCAAGCAGCGCGATGTCTTCACGCAATTCATCGGCCTGTTCCTTTAAAAGTTCATCCAGAGCAGGATCAGACAGATCATTAATAACGATCCCTTCCTGCCCAAGAGTTTTTCTGCCTGGTTCAAAAATATGCAGTTGTCTGTGAAAGAGATTATATATACCTTTAAAGCGGTTACCCATACCAATAGGCCAGGAAAGCGGCGTACATTCGATCTGCAGTTTATCCTCGATGTCATCAAGGATATCAAGAGTCGCCATGCCTTCACGGTCAAGCTTGTTGATGAATGTAATGATCGGGGTATTGCGCATCCTGCAGACCTCCATGAGTTTTTCGGTCTGAGGTTCCACCCCCTTGGCGCTGTCAATCACCATCAGGGCGCTGTCGACGGCACTCAACACCCTGTATGTATCTTCTGAAAAGTCCTGGTGGCCCGGTGTGTCGAGCAGATTAATCTCAAAATCCCTGTAGTTAAACTTCATTACAGAAGTTGTAACTGAAATACCTCTTTCCTTTTCAATCGACATCCAGTCACTGGTAGCATGTCTGGCAGCTTTCCTTGCCTTAACAGCCCCAGCCTGCTGGATCGCCCCGCCAAAAAGGAGAAGCTTTTCCGTCAGCGTGGTTTTGCCTGCATCAGGATGGCTGATAATTCCAAATGTTCGTCTCCGGTTAATCTCTTTTTGATTAAAACTATCCATAAATTTTTCTTTGTTTACCTCTTTATATCCTGTATTTTAATGTTAAACCTAAATTGAGCGATTTTTTACTCGACCTGCACTAATCTTTTGCGCATCAAGGACTTGCGAAAAGTCTCGACATATCCATTGGTATGCCTACGCTTTTCGCAAACCTTGCTGCATCAATATCTTGGCACATTTCTTCGCAAAAAAGCGCTCAACTTAGGTTAAAATCCCGCAAGCCGTTCAAGCGCTCTGTCATACCCGCTGATAACATTTTCCCATAAAAAGAACCTCATTTTCTTTGCCAGCCTGCTCTGGACTTCTTCATATCGCTTATAATCTGAAATTATCAGAAAAAGTTTTTCAATAAAATCCTGTCTGCTTTTATACAAAAAGTGCCCATGAAACTCTTCAGGAAGTATCTCCGAATATGAAAGCCTGTCAGGCAGGAGTGGAACATATCCCATCAGCATTGCTTCTATCACGGAAATGCCGAAATTCTGGTAGTCCCTACAAAACAATGCGGGTCAATAATTTCAACAAGTTACATGTTATAGCTTCTGGCAGCACATGGTGAAAAATCAGGTGTTTACAAAGCAAAACATGGCGGTATTTTCAAACCTGCATTGTTTTGTAGGGACTACCGAAAAAGCAAGTTCTTATCAACTAACTAATGACCTTAGTAAGTTCCCCGGTTTTCAACTTTACTCCTTTAACAACCATGTTCAGAAAAACAGACCGCAGTGGCTTGACCGACATCGCAGCCTTAAAAGGGGAGGAATTTTCGAGGACATGTATGATCCGTCCCATTGCACGGTGACTGAGCCGTTCCGGTTCATCAAAGATAAGATCTGCCAGTTTCTCACGCTCAATTGCCATAGCTATTAAACGGTCGAATATGGTTTCAGGGGTATAGACCCTTTGTATGCGAGGTTTCATGGTAATCCCACCAAATTTACAGGCAGAATAGCATACACCACATCCAAGGCACAAGTTTTCATCACAGACTGCTTTTTTTCGTTTATTTTTTTTCTCACCTTCCTGAATTATCTCTATTGCATTTATAGGGCATGCATTTGCGCATTTCCCGCACCCATTACATTTGGAAAGGTCTATTTCCATTATCCAGTTTGAGGTTACAATTGCATTGCGGATGTCAAAAATTTTTATTGCCTGCATCATTTCACAGCAGCAGCCACAGCAGTTACATATATAGCTTACCTTGCGCTGAACATTGTCTCCGGTTTGAGCCAAGCCGGCTTCCTTGCATTTTTCAAGAATTTTCATTGCTTCGGTGTTTGTAATTTGTTGGGCAAGCTTGCTGCGTATCATTGATTCTGCAACGAAGTTTAGAGAAAGGCAGGTTCTTTTAGGGCGTTTGCAATTTTTCCCCAGAAGACTTGCTTTATGACGGCAGACGCATAACGATACTCCAACAGCAGTTGCTGACTTCACAATATGACTTGCGCGCTCCCAGTCAAGTATTTCAGTATGATCGCTTTCAGGAATAGCCTCTTCATATACAAGTGAGCGACCTACTTGTGTTTGTCCCTGGAAGAGCGTGTGGATGAATTTATCATCCTGTTCCATATATTGGTCAAATAAACGAGCTAACTCTGCCATGGGCATGTCATTGCGAGTACGCATAAAAGTGAACTCAAAAAAACCTATTGCAACCGGCGCAAGGACAAAATAGCGTTTTCCTTTGTGTTCGAGATCTACCACTAAACCTTTTTGAGCCATTTCAGTTAATTTTTCGTCAAGTTCTTTACAATCTACAGACAGCTTTTTTGAAAGAGCATTCAGAGAAACAGGCTGCCCTGGAATTTTTCTGGCGAGCTCTGCTTGTTCTGGAGAAAACAGGAGTTTCAATATCTTCATAAATACTGGGGACTCGGGAGCACCAGTAACATTACGATCCAATCTTTGTTGCAGAAGTCGATACTTTTTATCGTAGTTGACGTTATGACCCATTAAAATCCTCCGACTATAATCAGAAATTTACAAACTCACAACACTTTAGCTTTTTAAAAATATATCCGCTTCAGGTATAATACATTCAAACCATGAAAAACTCACGCATAAGATATCGTAAAGAAAGAATCGGCCATAACTATAAAGAAATTGTCGGGCTTTCGGGACGGAATAACTTGAGGTAACTTGAAGGACATCCATGAAATATTGTCACTCTTAACTTAGGCTTACCATTAAAATAAATCTTCTTTTTGTAACAATATCATAAATACAATAGTTGCAATTTCAATAAGCCACAGCCTTTTGCATCTGGTACACTGGCTTGTTGGGGCTCCAAATATGGCTCCAAATATGCGCTTGACAACAGCATTTTTATATGTACAATAATCTGTACAGGAGGTGCTTTATGGAAGCTATAACCTATACAGCCGCCAGGCAAAACCTTGCAAAAACAATGGAAAAAGTATGTAAAGAATAGCAGGCGTTTGATTGAATCTATCGCCCAGATGCGCTACCATTACTGATCATTTCCTTTAGCCCCAACCACTTAGATCTGATGAAAAAATCCCACTCCTGGAGCCCGAAAGACCATGATTTTTGGGCATACAATATCCCCAAAAAACGGAAGTGCCGAATGATTGCATTCAGCACTAACATATTGAGACCTTTGCAAAACGCCTCCTTTTGCCCGATTACTGAGTCAAGCTCAAATTTAAATCCTCGAAATATTCAATATATTCCTCCGGTTGAAATTTTCGCCTTCCTTGTACTCGAACAAAATTGAACATTTTGCAAAGGTCTCATATTGGAATTATTATAGTAGGCGGTACTGGGTTTGAACCAGTGACTTCCACCGTGTGAATGTGCTTGATATCATTACAAATACTTACTATTGTATAATAACATATAAGAATATATAAGAAAAACTGATTTGATTTTATACCATGTTTTATCATTTTATACCATGTTTTTTTAGGTTATGGTCACAAAATGGTCACAATTTTTTATCAGTTGGGGGGATAGATTCCGGCTGATCACTGGAATTGACAAAGCAGTTTTCCTGGACTGCTTTTCCCCTCTACAATTACCAGGATACACAACAGGCGGTACGAGGATGAAAGTAGATGTAAAGTCTGAAGTTGTTCAGTGGATGCTTCGGACGTGGATGAACAGACTTATAGATAGAGTATTTGAGCTTATGCTTTTTTTTATTCATACAGCAACCGACAAACACCTCTCTGGGCAGCTACTGGATACGCATCTTGAAAGTTTAAAGCTCAACTCAAGTGAGTGGATTAAATTTTGGATGGAGTTCTTTTCACAAAAAAAGATGATAGTTCTTGCCCAAGAAACGGCAGATGATACACACCTTCCTCTCTCTATAGAGAAAGAAGCAGTGAAGAATGAGTGGCTTAAATGGCTTGCTGCCCTTGATCTTTCGGATAAAAAAAATGGCGAAGTTTTGGCCAAAAAATGTTATTTTGTGGGAATGCATCTTGCTTGGTTAGTTGTGGCTGAAGAAATGGAGCTTCAAAGTTTCCAAAATGTAGAATTGGTATGCTTTGGATTGGCTGTAAAAAGCTCTATGTTTATAAAGGCTCACACATCCCTTTGGTTGAAGACTGTATCTGCCAAGCATAGTGCTTCTCATAAAACCCTACAGGTTGATTTTGATCGGGAAATAGTTAAAGCTATTTATGAAAAGCGGGAACGTAAAAACTCTATAATTTTTCGGACGGAAGCAATGCGGGCTATAAACAAGTCAAACCGAACGGTACAAAAAAGACTTAAAGAGGTGCTGGAAGGACAATAATGATAATTACGATATGCAAAACCGACGGTTTTACGTAAAACCATCGGTTTTGCATAAATATTTGATATTATAGCATATCCTGCTTGACTGTAATTATTTAAAGCTCTATCTTTCTTTTGAAGGACGGAGCTTTTTTTTTTGGTTTTTTACGAAGATGTTTCAACGATAATCTTTTTTAAGGAGGATTTTACGATGACAGATTTCTTAACCCCTGGCGAAATGGCTAAAGTTTTAAGAACTCCCCTGAGTTGGATTTACAGCCAGACACGCAAAAAAGGCAAGAACACAATACCTGTGACTCGCATAGGCAAATATATGCGATTTGAAGAGGACAAAGTGCTGGAATGGATAAGGGGACAGAAAGGCGGAGCAACGGCGGAGAGATAATAATGAACTGGCTAAGCAAAAAAAAGCCTGCTCACGGGACAAATGAACAGGCTTTGAAAGAAGTTATTTGAAATGCAAAAAAAACATAACATACTTCACCCACCTAAGCAAGTGGCATTTGAGCAGCTATTCCGTTTATTTTTCAAAGAAGGCGAAGTAACGAAAATCAGAGCTTTAGGCTTAACCGGCAAAAGTCCATTCTGGGACGGCTGGGCACGTGGGACGGTGAGCGGATATTTTGACAATCCTGCCAAGTTTGCGAGCAAAGCACAACAACTAAACAATCTAAGGAAGTCTTGCAGGCAGGACGCCGAAGGCATTTACTTTGTTCTAAATCCGGTCAAGCCTGCACTATTAGCACGTGCAAACAACGGCCTAAAAACGCCAAAAAGCACTACTCAAGATGATCATGTTGTTTGTCATAGGTGGTTTATAATCGACATTGATCCGAAACGACCTTCGGGAATATCCGCTAGCAAAGAAGAAATCGAACACGCTCTAAAAAGTTCTAATGAGATTGTATCCTACCTGTCAAGCAAGGGGTGGCCGGACCCTATAAGAGCATTTAGTGGCAACGGTTACCATGCGCTTTTCAGACTGCCCGACTTATCTAACATTAAAGAGATTACAGACCTAAAAAAAGTGTGCTTACAGGCACTTAGCACCAAGTTCTCTAATGACAACGTAGATATAGACACAAAAGTTTTTAATCCTTCACGGATCATAAAGCTGTATGGCACATGGGCACGGAAGGGCGATCACACAGACGACAGACCACACCGGCTGTCTTATATTGACACTGTGCCTGAGCCATTACAGGTGGTGTCTTTAGAACAGTTACAAGAGTTGAGTACTCTTACGCCCCAAAAGGAAGTTCAACCACATAAGCAAACTGATCATAGTTACAATACGTTGGGCAAGGTGAACGTACAAGCATACTTGGACTGTTATGGAATTGAAATAGCCAAAGCAAAGCACGAATCAGGCAGGACGATCTATGGCTTAAAGCATTGTGTCTTCAACTCGGAGCATACAGACAATGATGCGAGCATTGTTCAACTGGCAGATGGCAAACTTCTCTATCAGTGCTTTCACAATTCCTGCCAAGGCAGAACATGGCGTGATGCAAGGACTGAGATCAGTGGCAATGATAGTTTGGCACAGTTTTGTGATGGATACGATCCGGGCGGATCGAACAAATACGAACCGGCTGGAGTTAAGCTTACGGACGAATCGGAGAACAAAGAGCCTGACGAATGGGACAAGGCACGTGAACTATTCCCAAGGCTGCCTTTCCCATGGGAAGTCCTGCCTTCAGAAATAGTGGAAAGCCTGCAACAATTAGCACGAAGCCACGCCACAAGTCCATTGTCACTCCCAGGGGCTGCTATGGCCATATTCTCAAGTGTCTTAGGTGCAATTGTCAATGTTTCGCCTAAGGAATCATGGCGTGAACCGCTTATTTTTTGGTTTGCGGATATAAGGCCAAGCGGAAGCGGAAAAACACCGGCTACAAGAGCTTTGTGCAGTGTTCTTTACCATGCCCAAAAACAGGCTGACAAAGTTTATAAGCAGCGAATTGAAGAGGAACGTGCAAAGAGGAAAAAAGACCAGAGACCTGTACCCAGAGCAAAAAGTTATTTTATTACGGATCTGACACTTGAGGGGTTGAGAGCTGATGTGACAGGACATGGAGGGACGGTATGTGTCCTGGATGAGCTGTCAAGCTTCATAACCGGGCAGAACCAATATAAAAGCAAAGGGAATGATCGAGAAGCATGGATAATCCTTCACACTGGCGCTCCTGCACGTGTGACAAGAGCAAAGGAGTCCTATACCATCTCTGGTTCAAGAATAAGCATTGTTGGCGGTATCCAACCAGCAGTCTGGCAGGTGTCCTTTGGGGGTGAAAAGGGTTTGTTTATCTCGGATGGAACTGTTTTTCGATTCCTTGCTACTTATGAAGGTGACCAATTTTATAAGCTAACAAAGGAGTCATGGAGTGACGAAAATCGTGAGGTCTGGGAGCAAGCCCTAACACGTGCGATGGAATGGAGTGACAAACTCATAGCAAGCGAGGATTGGAAGCCAAAAACAATATGCATGACAGAAGATGCACGGGAACTCTTTTTTGACTGGCGCAATAAGTTACAGAAAGTTAAGCCGGAATTACCAGACCAGCTAAGGGGTTACTTGCCAAAGATAACCGGCTATTCTTTACGCCTGGCAGGCGTCTTATATTGTATGAAACATTTCGTCACTGGCAGTTCTCCTGGGCTTATTCTTGAGCGTGAAGACATGCAGAAGGGTATCGACGCAGCAACCTTCTATGCTGGACATATTGTGGATGCTGCACAGTCGCTTTGTTCAAATAAGCAGATTGTTCCTTTTGAGATAACAGACCAGGTTAAACATCTTGCAAAGACTTTGGAGAGCTTGAGGAATGAAGTTGATAACGGACATTTAGCTGTGGGGTATATTCAGGAACGGTTTAACGAAGAACTTAAACCGGAGCAAAAAATAAAATCTCCCCATGCAATGGGTTCATTTCTTAGAAAAAGCAACATGACTATTCCCGAGGGACACTTCAGGGCTAATAAAAGAATAAAAGTAAAATGCTTATTGTGGGATAAAAAAACGGATTCCTTCTTAAAACAAGTCCACAAAGTCCTCTTTGTCCGCAACACTATCAACCATGCGGGTTTAGAGGCGAGGACATTGAAAAACCAAAGTCCTCAAAGTCCTCAAAATATAACTGAGGGCAAAAAAACTGAGGACATTGAGGACATTGAAAAACCAAAGTCCTCACCTGTGAGCTTTAGAGCAACAAACGATGTGGATAATGAGGACATTGAGGACATTGTTTCTAAGGAAAATAAAAAAACAGAGCTAATTCCAGTTGAAAAATGGGTAAATAAATCTTTGCCGGACGATGTAGAAGCCACACGAACGCGGGATGCAATTTTAATATGAACTTGATCGAACAAATTGAAGCGCAAGGAGTTTCAGTGTCCCTTCACGATGGCCGAGTCAAGCTGTCACCTATTGAAAGAGTGACAGCACTGATAATATCCGAGGTGAAAGCGCATAAACTACAAATTATTGATGCGCTCCGAACAAAAGAGCGGTTGCAATTGCGCTGCTATTGTTGTGGTTCTCAAACTTTTTGGCGCAAGAAAGATAACACAGGCGGCAGATGGATATGCAAGGTGTGTCACCCACCTGTCTTAAGCAAAGACGAAATCGAGTGGCTGCAATAGAGGGAGAGGGGTTCACAGAACATTTGAAAGCATAAAGCTGGCGCAAGATAACCGAGGACATTATGGATGAGGTCGTTGACAAGGCGACCGAATGGTTTGATCAGAACCAGGAAGAGCTGAAAGAAATTGTGGAAGCGAGTTTGGATTGATGAGCATCCCCCGGTCATTAGTTGCCACCTTTGACCGGGGCAAGTAGCCTTTTTTCGTTCAGGATTGAACGATTCCAACTTGGTTAATATCAAAGGTCGGCGGGAGGAAATATGACTGCTAAAACAGCTAAAAAACAGAAAGATCATTTATTCAAAAAAGGAAAGTCGGGAAATCCGAAAGGTCGCCCGGTAGGCAGCCGGAACACCGTTTCAATTTTGTTGGATAACCTGATGAGCGACGAAGCTGTAGCTCTAACGAAAAAAGCCATTAAGATGGCGTTGGACGGTGATGGGCAAACGCTCCGGGCGCTGCTGGATAAACTGTTACCGAATAGAAAAGACAACCCAATATCAATAAAACTGCCTAAAATTACCACCACCGGAGATTTACCGAAAATCACGGCGTCGATATTACAGGCAGTATCCGACGGGGAACTCACACCATCCGAAGCGTCGGGAATAGCACGGTTGGTGGAAACGCATGGGAAGGCCATTGAAGTGGCTGAGCTGGAAGCCAGATTGACAGAGCTTGAAAAGCACATGGAGAAACGATGAAACCTATGCTTAACGCATCAAAGCCATTGAACGGCGAATGCCTGCTGAGGACGAAGGCATAATGAAGGACTACACGATGCCGCCCGAACTTGTGGAAAAATTGGAATCGTTAACCGGCAGAAAGTATACGTATGATGAAAAGCGAAGGCGCGTTCGCAACAGCCCGTTGAGCCCGGAAACAGTTCAAAAATTAGAAGATTTACGCGCCGGTGTAAAATGAATAGACTAAAATCACGCATTCAAAGACTTGAGTATAAAACCGGGCTATCCTTGCCGGAAATTCTTGACCTGTTTGCGTTGTTTCCCGGCCCAGAGCCTGTTATCGGCTGGAGGATTCAGGGGATGGATATTGCGACCATGACCGTTACCCGGTTGGATGGTGAATCGGAAGATGAGTTACGAGATAGAGCGGTTGAGGCCGCAAATGCCATTCCTAACCGGCGATATCCTTTTTTGTTTGTCCAAATGAGACTGAAGTAATAGGGCGAAGCGAGGGGCTGGACGGGTGTTTATAACGGGAGCAAATCAAAAATGAAAAACTTTGATCGACGAATTAAACGTCTTGAAGAGAAGACCACAGCTATAGTTATTCAGCAATTTCTAAAAAGGATGCGAAACGCAAAGGATGATGCGAGTAAGATTTCTATCGGTTGGGAACTGCTTAAATACCAGCCGTCACTTGTGAGGAAATTTGATTTTCCCACAGCAGAGGCGTTTCTGGACGCCCTACCCGCAGGATACTCTATCGCTGTCCGGCGAGACCTGTCAGAACTTGTAGCCAAACAAACTGGAGACAAGGAATAACGCCATGCAATCAACTGCTAAATCAGAAAAGAAACAGAAAAAACATCTATTTCAGAAAGGGCAATCCTAAACAAGAACTCATAGCGAACGGTACAGCATACAAAGAGAAGCGATACAAGCACGTTCAGTATATGTTCAGTATACGTACAGCAACGATAATTTTATAGGGAATACCTGAGTATAGGGTGGTAGTTTTCAGCTCTAAATTTTAAACAAGCGATAAGCTGATCTTTGAAATACAAATCTATGGTGGACAACAACCAGCCTGAAGTCGGTTGTAATTCACGGAAGACCTAAGGCCCTATAATGGGAAATGCAACACCGTGCCCTGTTAAGGCGGGTAGGAAGCCTAACCGGAAAATGGCATTTTCTTTTACTGAATTCGAGCTGTTTAAAGTATCGATTTCATATCAATATCGCAACTATCTGTGAATAAGGCTGAATGTTTGATTTATAGCAGATATTCAAACCTAAAAAGGCAGAGCCAACTGACCCTGCCTCCATTTTTATTTGATACTATTCAGTCGTTAATCACTTAAACTTCCTCCTGATACCAACAATACCAATCAGACCGGAGCCAAGGAGCCAGACTGCACCGGGGATGGGAACTGCCGTCGCCACGAAAGTCACTTGTTCAATATCGTTGAACGTTAGTAAACCACTTGAGGTTGGGACGTCTTTAAACCCTGCAAAATAAGCATAAGGTGTATCTTCTTCTACTGGTCCAAACGAGGTGTCCAGCAAGTATCCATGAAGAGCTACTTCCTTAATGTCTAATAGGTCGTGATCATCTTCCATTACTACGCCACCGTCGTGTGTCATCAATCCCAGCACACCCTCCCCGTCCGGCCAATCCCGTGAGAACAGCTTAGTACCGATTAAAAAATCCCCGGAACCTACACCGGATATGGCAAACGATGTTGAGCACAGCACCACCTCTCTATTAAAAACGTTGTCTGTGTCTGCCTGCATTTCAATTGTAAAAGGCGTATATGTTGTGGTTGTACTCAAGTCCAGCGTTACCATCGCATTCCCGGTGAATGAATATGTTATTATACTCGCATTCGCTGTTTCCAGCACTACAAAAAACAATGACATCGCACTTAAAACCACCAATAGCTTTTTCATGTCAACCTACCTTTCCAGTCAATGAAAATAGAATAATATAAAATACAGGTAGCTTGTTGGACTGTCAAGGGGTATTTATTGGAGTGATAAAATAGGTAATTAGAATATCTACCCGCTTAATTTACGGAAGAAAACTTAAATGAAACACCGTATTCTATCAAGCATATATGAAACTATAGATATTTTGCCAATATCCAAATATATCAATTGGTATCAAAAGATTGTGATTTTTTCATGATATCATAAAAGTACAGTCCTTAATACCGTCCTTTCTGGGAAAAAACAAGTAAGAATTAACTACCTCGCCGCAAGCAGCAGGGTATCTTTGATTCAAAATAGTAGAAAAGCATAAACCGTGGATATTAGCATAGCAGGAGCGTGGTGGAATCTGCGCGTTTCTCTT
>JAJSZT010000084.1 GCA_030272815.1 Deltaproteobacteria bacterium | reverse complement strand
ATTACATGAAAAACTTTCCGGAATCCGAGAAGTATTAAACGTATTTCCGAAAGGGAAGAAAAAACAGTCTACTCAATCAGTTGTTACAAAGATGGATGAAGTTCAGCAACGGCTTTTCGATTTATTTAGAATGGAACAATATTTATCAAGTTAGGGGGGACAATTGACAGCTCAATATTACTTGTAAAACAAATGGTTATAGAGTTGACTTTTGATAATTCGTAAACTCACGTTAGGAATCAAACAATTTTCTTGTAGATTGTATTTGCATATCACAAATATTTAAGCGTTTCAATTTTTTACATGAAAGCAGAGAGCATCAGTTTTCAGCTAAATCGAACTGATACAATATGTTGGGAATTTCCTTTTTTTGACAGGATATACAGGCTATATTGGACCCAATTCCATGTTTCACAAAGCTTTTTTGATAAAGCACGACGACTATTGTTGCGATTTTACCTTGATATTTAATTCCTAAATCCATAAACTAAAAATAACAGACGAATTCACGGAATGTGGTTGTTTTTCAATTTTTTTGACGAAGGGGGGTGAACTATTACAGAATTTTTACGAAATTCGACGAAAAACGAAGTTGTCAACAATAGATAAAAACTTACAACCATATAATATATCATAAAATATCCCATAATAAGAATTGCTGAATATATAGCTGAATATATCTTGACAAGGTAATGATAAAATGTTTTACGCTGTTCGCTATATTGAACTTATATACCACGTCTAATCTTATCTAAAAAATAGGATTATCATGGCTGAAGAGCTAACCCGACGAGAATTTTTAAAAGAAACTGCCTCTAAAACCACACTCCTTAGTGTAACAGGTATGGGATTGTGTTTAGGCCGGGCTATCGATCTCAACGAAGCTGTCCAATGTACAAATTGCAGATCAGTTAATATGTATTCCAGATCATATCTTTCTTTCTTCATTTATCCAGATCCGCTATATTGCCATGATTGCGGGATTAACCTGGATACCCTGAAACACGATATTATTTGTGAGGATTCCAACCAATGTTCTAAAAAAAATAGTAAAAACAGGGGTAATAACCCTATTTGCTGTCAGATTCCATTTCCAAACCATAGATATCTGAAAAAGACAAAAAAACCGGATCTTTCTTTAAAAGATCTTACGTTTTGATACCGGGGCCACAGATTTTAGAGTAGTAGTATAGCGTTACGCTATGCAAGCACGTTGACTTGCTTCGCACTAGTGCCACTGGTCGGCACTGGTTATGTATCAGGTAAAATAAGGCCCCGGTATCAATTTTTTATGGAACAAAAAATGGATCACAGATACTTGTGCAATAATAAAGAAAAGTTTATCAAGAATCTCAGGCTCACTAATCAAAGAGCTGAGGTTGAATCGGAGATTGTTGATCTTATTGAGGCCTATGCCAGACTGAGGTTAGATCAGGGTAAAGAGATTCGTTATTACGGTAACAGGATAAGGAGCAAAAACAAAGAACTACAGGAGTTCCTCGATAAAAACAGACATCTTGATCACAGGATTCTGAACTTCTTAGCCTCCTATTTTTTGGAAATGCAAAAGAGGAGTTTTAGATGTGTATTTACTTCATCCCACCTTGCCCACTTTCTTAAGATATCCACTAAAAGATTGAACTGGCTGGCTAACGACAGGATAAATCATTATACCTGTTTTAATATAAAAAAACGAGATGGGAACAAACGAGAGATCTTTGCACCAAGGCCTTATCTAAAAGGAGTCCAGAGAAAAATATTGGACGATCTTTTACAAAGGGTGGGATTAAATTCCCACGCTGAAGGGTTTCGAAAAAGAAGATCCATTCTCACCAATGCCGGAAGGCATATAGGGAAAAAAGTCGTTATAAAAATGGATATAAAAGATTTCTTCCCCAGTATAACATTTAAAAGAGTACTGGGGATGTTTATCTCATTGGGTTATCCTCGCCAGGTATCCTTGCTGCTAACAAGATTAGTTGCTCATAATGGAAGATTACCAATAGGCGCCCCGACAAGCCCTGCCATAGCCAATATAGTAAGTACAAGATTGGACAAGAGGTTCTCCAGGCTGGGAGATAAAATGGGCTTTGATTACTCACGCTATGCAGATGATATAACCGTTTCGAGTAATAATAGAGGTATAAATAAAATGATACCTTTTTTTAAGGAGATAATAAGAGAAGAGGGATTTGAAATAAATGAGACAAAAATGAGGGTATTGAGAAACGCGGGGAGACAAAAGATAACCGGTATTGTGGTAAACGAAAAGCCTAATATTGATAAAAAAGAAATAAAGAAACTAAGGGCGGTAATCTATAACTGTCACCACAAAGATATTAAGCATGAGGTGAAAAAATGGGCCCAAAAGGAGAAAAGCCTGAACAATCCCTCCGTTTACACCCTAAACGAGTTCAAGTCCTCATTATTGGGGAAGATAAATTTTGTAAAAATGGTTAATCCTAAGATAGGCAATAGGCTTCTTGAACAACTTGGCCAATTAAGCATATAGGCGATGAGGTATTTCACAATAGGGTGTATAGCACCAATCCTGGTATTAATCTCAATAAACATCAGCTTAGCTGACATCGGAATAATAGTTGCCTTTAATTCAAATCTGGAACAGATAAAAAAGAGCCTGAAGATAAAAGAGATTTCAAAAAAGGCCGGAAGGGAATTCTATTCAGGCAAGATAAATAATATAGATGTTGTTTTGGTAAGATCTCCCATGGGCAAGGTGAATAATGCCATAACCGCCCAGGCCCTATTGTCTCATTACCCTATAACATCTGTCGTTTCCATAGCCCCGGCAGGCTCAATAAACAAAGGTCTGAACATCGGGGATATCATCATTGCAACTGAAGTCTTTCAGCATGATTTTGGCACCATCAAGCCCTATGGTTTTATTTGGAGCAGAGTTCCAGATGGCACTAACCGGGATGAACCGGGCTATAATCTGGCGGATAAACGGCTCAGGAAATTGGCCCTCCTTTATGCCAATAATAAGAAAAAGACCAAAAATAGAATTATAGAAGGGATAATAGTCACCGGGGATCAGTTTATATCTGCTCAGAATAAAAAGGAGTGGCTCTTTAAGAAATTCAAGGCCATGGCCGTTGATATGGGGGCTGGTGCAATTGCTCAGGTTTGTTATGCAAACCGGGTATCATTTTGTATCTTAAGAATAATTACAGATAAAGCCAAAATAGGCGCCCGCATCAATTTTGAGAAATCTATTCCGGGATATCAATCAGATATAGATATTTTGAAGTTCGTAAAAGGTATCCTTCAAAGGTCACAAAACAAAAGGTAGAGGATATTATTATATACAATATTAATAAAATATCGTTTTCCGTACTGGTCTTTCTCTTACTCTTTGCCGGTAATACACTTGCTTTGGACAAATACTACCTTCTGGGCAAGGGAAACATTGCCAGAGATGAGGGCAGTATTAAAGAGGCCATAGAATACTACCAAGAATATATTGAATCCCATCCAACTACGCGGGATGCACACTCAGCTCAATACCATAAAAGAATACAATATTACATAAGAAACCTACTCATAGCCTATTCAAATCTACTTGACTTATACAGGGAAAACAGGGAAGGCGAGGCAGTCGATAAATGGATCAATAAATTAAAGGGTGCCTATTTAAGCAGTAGTTTTGGATCAAAGAATATGTATAGTCTTGCCTTAATTTATCTTGACAATAGCCATTTAGAAGATGGCACAGACATTTTCAGGCGGATAATCAAGGAACAAAAAGAATATTATGCCCCTTTTAACAACAAGGTTACCCTAAGAGCCTTTTCAAAACTTCTTAAGATATACAAGTCTCAGGGAGAAGATGAAAGAATGGCTTCACTGCTTGAATCCCTAAAATCTAATTATCCAACCCCTGATTTTGATCTGAAGGATAGATATAATCTTGCCACGTTATATCTGAGACACGGGTTAGAAGCAGATGGAGAGAAACTACTAAAAGAAATAATTGATGATGAAGGATACGATCCTGATTCTTCCATCATTAATACCCTAGTAAAAACATCTTTAAAATTATTAAACATCTACCACAAGAAAAAAGATAAAGACTCCATTAAAGCATTATTTGAACAGATATCTCAGAAATACCCTGCAGAAAATCTCTCCCCCAACAACATGTATAAAATTGCCGTGACCTATCTAAAATGTGGAAAAAAGCAAGAAGGCTCAAGTCTTCTTGTAGAAATAGCCGATCAGTACTCATATACAACCTTTGGCCGAAAGGCACTGTTTCTGTTAGGCAGACTATCCCAGAGCAACGAGGATTGGGATTCTGCGATAAGGTATTATGCTGAATATATTAACAGATATCCGGCCCCACCTTTTTTTGCCCTTAAGGCATATTCAAGATTGATAGATTCTTACTGGTCAAGAGATGCAGATCTAGAGTTGGTTCAGAATGAGATAAGAAAGCTCTCAGACATAGTCAATGATATATCAGATTTTGAGACCTCGCTGAATCTGGCCAGGAACCTGAAATGGAAGGGTATGGATGAACTTTCATCAGCTACCTTTAGCCTTGGGCTGTCCTCTGCCAGGGAATTTATTTCAGAAAATGAAGATACATACATTGCATTAAGGGCGCAATGGATCATAGAAAAATATGCCTATGCCTTAGAACGATATGATTTAGTTCAGGAAAGCGCCAATAGTGTCCTGGAGATTGCCGACAAGTTAAAAAACGTTCCTTTAAAATCGGCAAAAAAAGAAAAGATAGAATATATAAAATCCCAGACCTATCTTTGGCTTGCAAAGCTTTACAGTAATAAGGAAGATTATCCGAGGGCTAAAAAATTTCTGAAAATGTTTATTAAAGACCATCCCAACCATAAAGAGATCAATTATGCCAGATATGAGTTAGGCAAGGTTTATGAGGATGAAAACCAGGCAGAGGAAGCGATAAATATGTATAAAATAGTTGAAGATAGTATGTGGAAAAAGAAGGCACGTAAGAGACTGTTAAAGATTCAAAACAGATGAATAGGTTAAGAACAAAAACACTATTGTTCTCATTGATAATACTGGTTTTTCATCCAGTCTTTACATATGCATGGGAGTGTGAGGTAACACTTGATGGGCCAAATGTAATAAAAGAAGGCCAGACAATTACCTTAAGCGCTTCAGGTACTCCTGCCGGGGGTTCCTATTCCTGGTCCAATACGCCTAACCTTGTGCCAAATGGTTCAACAGCACAGCTAACAGGTTATAAGCCTTTATCTTCAGAATATATTTATGTTACAATAACATATACAAGCCCTAAAGGTAAAAAATGTCATGCAAGGAAGGCTATATGGGTCTGTTTATGTTCCGTAAAGATAAACGGCCCCGAGGAGTTTAAGATAGGTGGTCCGCCTATTACCTTAACTGCTGAAGGAAATCCACCCGATGGAACTTATGAATGGTCTGCTACGCCAGGGCTGGTTCCTAATGGTTCAATTGCCCAGTTCACAGGGCAGGAGCCAGGTAATGTAACTATTGAGGTTGCCTATAATCCCTCAGATGATGGGGAGCCGTGTTATGGTACGCATACTATTACAGTATTAAAAGAGTGTTCAGTTTCCATATCAGGGCCATCAGTGGTCGGCGTAGGAAATCACATTACTCTCACTGCATCCGGCAGCCCGGAAGGTGGGACATATGTCTGGGAGAAACTGCCAGGCCTTCTTCCAGGCACATCTTCAGCTAGTTTCACAGGCCAGGAACCCGGGGATGTAGCTATTGAAGTTGTTTACACGCCCCCGGACGGTGGTGAACCATGTCCTGCTACACATAATGTAACCGTCTTTGGTGTAGAATCGATTACCGGACCATCTTGTGTTAATTCGGGAACGACATTAACCAGGGGGGATTTCAGCATTGTTACCAACCCATCCGGATTTGAGGATCTTGTGATAGTAAGTCCACTGTCATTTAGCACATTATCTCAATCTGCCGAGGTAACAGTAACAGCCTATAGTGGGACAGAAGCAGGGTCGGATGAGGCAACAACAACGATTACAGTTGTTAACAGCGATATAAAGACCATTAAAGGACTTTCTTTTGAGATTCCTAATTACGTAAAAAAACCATTAGAGATTATAGGCCTTGGAGATAAAATAGATATTTCTGCAAAAGACGATTTTAAGGATTTTAGAGAGTGTTGTGTGTTTGGCGTGGCTCAATCAAAAGATGGGAGTTTTAGTGTCAGTTTGTCTGTTGATGCCGGTCCATTCACTATCGTAGGGGTTCCAATACCACCCAAGTTCAAGGATTACCTTGCAGCAGACTTATTAAATATTACTCTTTTTGGAGTTGGAAGTGTTGAGCTGAGTGGAAATTACAAGGCTTGTGATAACAACACAACATGGAGTGGAGGAGGAGATCTCACTGCTGAACTAAAGTTGGGGGGCGAGCTGACCATTCATACTCCCAAAGATATCATCGTTATTGTGCAAAATATTTCAGGTTCGACAAGTATAACTGAAACGCTCTCAACAGATTTAACAAACTTGAAGCTTACAACCAACTGGGGTGGGCTGACTGGAACTGTTGCAGCTACAATTAAAATTATTTGGTTTAAAACACCTCTAAGTTTTTCAAAGAGTAGAACCTATTTTAAAAAGAGTGATATTGCGCCGCCGATTACAATTCCACTTCCATCTTTAAAATAGGGAATAATCAGTGAGGAGGATCTTCATGAAAACGTTTGAGATAATGACTATGGTGGGATGTATTATATTTTTGTTGTGCTTTAGTATTGTTTTCCCTGATGGTGATATTCATGCAGCAGGAGACAAATATCCAATAAAAGTTGAAATTATTGATAAAAGCCAGGCGAGATATGATACGCCTGAAAACACATATGCGGCTATGATTAGTTCTTTAATAAAAAAAGATCTTGAGTGGTACTATGTGACTTCCACTGTAAAATTCGCTGAATGGGAGCAGGAGCAATTTCAACAAGCCAATATTGCTCCCACAAGAATGTTTGACATGGTCAATGTGTTAGATGAAATATTCATTACTAATAAAGTGCATTATAAAGATGGCGTCTTATTAATTATAAAAACCTATAAGCAAGATGGAGCTACTTTTATAGGTCCATCAGCATTAGTCAAAGAACAAGGTAAATGGAAATTTACCAATAAATATGCCGATGATGAAGAGTTGCATCAGTATCTGGATTATATCAAGCCCGAAGAAATCATATCCTCCGCCGTAAAAATCCACCCGGACAGATGGAACCTCAACTGGTACAACTGGATAAAAGAACATATGGAGGAGAAAGAGTGGATCAGGCACTTTACCGAGAGGGTTTCTATCCTCTGCATGATGGCCAACCTTAAGGACAATCAAGGAAAGCCTTATAGTGTAAAAGAAATAGTCCCTGAGACAATCTTACTAAATTACCTGCTGCCTCCCCAGCCCTGGAGGTTTAATAGTGAGGAAAAGATAGCTTTAATTGTAAAATCAAAAGAAAATCGATACCTCAAAGAAAGGAAAGGCTTTAAAGAGTGGCATCATACTAACAAGCTTTTAAAGAAATACAAAAGCCCTGTGATGCTGGTTAAATTCAACAAGTTTAAGGCCATGGAAACCCTTCCTGAGATGAGCCCCGGAAAGGAATATGAGGTAACCATTTCAGGTGAGCTAAAAAACGGAAAGCGATTCAAAGGAACAACCAAGATCATAATAACCGGGTGGAATGCGAAACACAGGTGGAAATGGAATCACCCAGATTGGCTGAACTCAGAAAAAGATATAGATAACTGGTGGAATAAAGAAAATGACTTTGAGGATTGGTGGAAAAAAACAATAAAAAAGCACGAGCGACAAAACAACAGAAAAGAAAAAGGTAACTACTCAGGTGGATAGGCTGAAGGCTGAAGACTGTTAGGAAAAAGCGCATTTTGAAGCCATGTTTGGTGCAAGAATAATGCTGTCTGCCATTGGAATACCGTGTTCCAGGCTTAGTTTTGAGGCTGCAATCGCCAGCATGGCTGTTAGATCCACAACTCTTCCTTTTTGCATAGCAGCGGCTGCTTGAAGCGCCTCATTCTCACTTGTTTCTCTGAGAACAACCTTGAAAACCTCGTATATCGTTACCGATGGGATAACAAGCGATGCCGTATCTTTCAAAGGGGTTATGAAGTGTTTTGCATTCGGTTCGTCTGCGAAGTATGCAAGCCAGCCGGAAGAATCGACGATATTCATATCCTATCTTCCTCTCTTTCAAATTCCGTATTTATACCTTTTAGGAACCCGCGAAGTTCGGCAATATCTCGTTCAGGGATAAACTCAATCCGTCCGTTATATTCAATAACCTGCATCTTTTGACCAGGACGAAGATTCAATACATTCCTTACTGACTTGGGTATAACGACTTGGTATTTTGGTGATAAAGTGACCGTTTGCATAACCACACCTCCATCGATTTTAGTTATATATTACAATAACATGATCGATGTGATTTTGTCAATTTATTAAAGGGGCAACCAAAGGGGCTTTTAACTATAAGGGCAAAAGGGGACATCGGTATTGTCTTTAAAAATGTTTTGTCGCTCGATCCCCCTGCATATGATGCAAGGCACCCGGCGCATCTATTCTGGCTTGACGTGGCATGTGACTTCATTACCACAAACAAATGAAAAAAGAAACGCCTAAATTCAACCCCGTCCTCCCTTTAGACAGCTTAATAATTCCCTCTATTATCAGTTTTAAAGGGTGATAGAGGAGAGGGTAAAGGGAAAGAAATCTACTATCCTGCTTTTCCGATTATTCTGAGGTGGTGGTATTACTTGAAAAGGAGAGGACCGGGGGTGATGCCGGAGGCGCAGGGATTTTTGATAAGATTCTTATTCCAGATAAAAATGATCTGACAAGGAAGAATGCTATATTCTATTTCAATAGCGGCAGGTTCTCCTTAGCATATCCCCCCCCTTACAAAAAGGAGAAGTAAGAGGATAAAAATTTTGGAATAAATTTTTACAGAAAAAAAGTCCATGATCTATTGCAACCATGGACTTTCTGTATAATATTATTTTTTGGATATGGCGATATTATAAAATTATTTTACATAGGGGTGTTCAAGCGCTTTATTGCTAAACTCAACCATTGCGGGTTTATAGGTATTATTTTTTCTTACAAATCCCCAATAACTCTCTTGCGGAAAACCACCCCTGACCAAAGATTCCTTTGTTACCAATCTGTAATAGAAAAACCCAATTGCTTCATAATACCACGCGTCTTCCATATTCTCTCTAACATATTTAGCCTGTTTATTTTCACTGAATCCTAAATACCAGGGATTAGTAGGATATCCTGTTTCAGAAACAATTACAGGCTTGCCGTTTGAAAAGAGATAGGCTTCTTCAACACAACCACCAACCGAATGCGTATCAACTGCCCATCCATATAGATAATTTGAATACACATCAACTCCAACTATATCAAGAATGTCGGCGTTTTCGCCGGATGTCCAGTCCTCCATCATACTGTGCCAATCACAAGCTATAACGACAAAGTTGGTGCTTATCAAAGCGTTATCATCCCCTAGCCTGATCGCATCCGCGATCGTTGCTAATAAATCGGTTTGGAACTCCCAGTCATTCCATGCAGCATAACCTTCGCGAGAAAGCCATGGAAATACCTGCAGCCCGGCGCAATTCAGTTCATTCTCTGCCTGATAGTATTCTATTTTATCCTGATATCTGAGCGCGACTCCAGCAGCGTGCAGTTTAGTATGGGCAATATAACTCTCCTTGTTGATGTCACTTGATCCTGGATATATTGACTTGCCATTGTAAAGTGGCATCTGCATACTGTCACCGTTGCAAATTACAGGGAATATGTTTATTCCGTTCTCGTATAAGCTGTTGACAAGGAGATCATAAAAACTCCAATCCGGCTCATAAAAGTGAGGGTAACTCTCCCAATCAGAATAGTTCTCAGGAAAAGCATAGCGAGTTATCATCTCATTACTTATCTCATCTCTTATCATACTCGCGCGCTTAAGTTTGGGCTCAATATCATTCCATATAAAATTGGGACGAAACCATCCGGCATTTACCTGGTCAAGATCAGCTATCAATCGGTTAATTCTCTCCTCTGCACTAAGAGAGCTATCCCATTCATAAACATTCTGGACATTATAAGAAGCAAACCCCCACATCATCTCGGTTTGATTATTTACTATTGTATTTTCTGTATCTTCTGCGAATGTTTGTGCTGAAATTGAGTTGGTATCTGAAATCATTTCGCTTGCATCAGTAGCAGGAGCAATCATTGATGCAGGTAAAATTGATTTTGTTGAATTGGATGATGTATTACATCCTGACATAATAAAAGCAGCTGAAATGAAGAATAAATAGATTATTAAATTCTTTATCATTCTAAACATACTGACCTCTTTTTTTGAGTTGATCTTGTACTCTTTTACAAATCTATTCTCTAATTAATAATAAAATATCAATATAATTTGAACCTGTCAATAAGAAATTGGTGTCAAAGCTTGAATTGTGAATTAAGTTTTTCAAATTGGTTTTTCACTTTTTTATCTTTATTCATCTTATCTTTAAATGATTTCACACAATGACTGATAGCGGAGTAACTCATATTAAAAAGCCGACCTAACTTTTCATTGGTCATTAATCCTTTATTCCAAAGTACATAAACGATTAAATCACGTTTGTGTTTATCTATACCGTGCAATCGTTTTGCCTGAACACATTTATCAATATCAATTTGAACGATTTTTGCAGATTTTTTTAATAAATTTTCGATATTAATATCTTTTGCCAATTGCTTTTGCTGAGGAAAATCATTGTGGGGGATATCTGGCAAAAACTGCTTTCGAATTTTATCAACAAATTTTTTAGCACCTAAAATCATACCATGGTGAAGATTCTCCAGAAGTCGCTTTTCTTCCTTCGCATATCTTTGAACCTTTTCCCGATATTGCTTATGTTTATTAGGGCCTTTAAAATATGATAAAATTACTTGTGTGGATAACCAGTCCGGGCATTTCTTAGCATAGGCATAGATTGGATAGCTGCTCCATTTATAGTCTATCAAACGGCTTACAATTCCAGCTCTTAATGGATTTCGATGGATATAACAGGATAACTGCGTAAGATATGCATTATTTTGAACCAGGATGCTTTTATACCGCCCCTGGAACAAATGACCACCCAAACCCATTGCATTGCCTTTTTTAAATTTGCACGATTGGTTCTTACCAGGAGATGATAATTATTGGACATTAAAACATAGGCAAAAATATCCACTTTAAAACGTTCCGACATTTCCGAGATCGTCTCTAAAAACAAATTTCGATCAGCGTCATTTAAATAAATATGCTGTCCGTCATTTCCACGGGACATTAAGTGATATAATGCGCCTTCATATTCAATTCGCCATGCTCTGCCCATACTGATTTTCCTAAATGATAGTGGCTTAATTGTCAAGCATTAATTCACAATTCAAGCTTTGACACCAAAATTTTTATAAATCGAATGGGATTTCTCCATTCTTCACTGCAATGACAAGACGCTTATCGTGTTCTGCAGCTGGGTAGTGGCCGTTCGTTAATTCTAGAGCTTTATCGTGTTCCTTGATGGCTTCATCAAAACGGCCCTCGAAAAACAGTACATTACCCATCCCGTTGTGTGCGCTTGCGTTGCCAGGGTCAAGCTGGAGTGCGTACTCAAAAGAATTCCTTGCGCGGCTCAGATACGCCCGACGCTGCTCGGGTGGCAATAAGTTTTTGGAGCTTTGAAATATGTCCTTTAGAGTATAGCCCATTAACGCATGAAAGTCGGCATCATGCGGAAACGACTTCAGCGCTTGGTCTACTGCTCGCAAATTCTTTTCAGTTAAGTCTATCGCCGCACTGGTTTTTCCACTTTCTAACATTGATACAGCTTTGGCCTGGACACTAGCGAGATATCGAAAAACATCATCACGGTAGCTTGCCACCTGGGGCACTGGCACAGGTGGCGTTTGTCGGTTTTGCCATCGGCCCACCCAATCGGCACCGAAAGCAATGACCAAGAAGGCAATAGCCAAGTATGCAAATGCTTTCATCTTCGTGACGGGGTAGGCGAGAACGCACAGTATGAAAAGACCAAGCGGCATCCATACGAATGGGTTCTCAATGTTCTCCAAGAATTTGCGGAGTATAGGTTCTACGGCTTTCAAAAATTCGCTGCCCGCTGCATCACCGTTCATAATTTCTCTCCTTCCGGCTATAAACACTCA
>JAJSZT010000083.1 GCA_030272815.1 Deltaproteobacteria bacterium | reverse complement strand
TATCGTCTCCCAAAAGAAGAATTGCGGCCAGCGTAAACCCTTCCTTGCCGCTTTGATAGTCCCTTTGAAAAAGCTGGGCGCTTTTAAGCAGCTCAATATCAGACATCCCGGCCCAGGGATGCCCGGGCCTTTGATTGACCGCCAGTTTCCTTGCTTTGGAAACAAGATCCAAGCGCAGGTCTTTAATGGATACATAAGGATATATGAAATTTTCCGAATAGGTGGTTTGCTTTCGGATATAAAGCGCTGTTACCAAATTCGTGTTACTGGTGATATCAAAGTCTCCATCCTCATTGCGGTCATAAATTTTACCATTGCAACGGTGAACCTGGGAGCTTTCAGGGACAAAGAGGCGGATGATCCGTTCGCCTTCGAGGACCACCTCCTCGGACATTAGATAACATGGCGGGTCCAGTTTCTGTGGATTATTTAGGGCGGTCACAAGATCTTTTTTGACCTGCTCCACCGCTTCGGGGGCAATACCTGTTATCTTTCCACTGTCATTGACACCAAGTATTAAATCCCCGCCGTTCCGGTTCAGAAACGCGCAGATACTTTCGAAAACATCTTTGTTCAGCTTGTTCCGGCATTCCTTAAATTCGATGGATATGCCTTCTCCTTTACGGATCAATTTTTTTATCCCGGCTTTGTTCATTTTTTCTTCGTTTTCTTTGATCGCGGTTTTTTCCGACCGGCAGCAAGGGCCTTTTCCGCCTTGATTTTTTCGAGCAGTTATTCTGCCGAGTTAAGCACCTCTTCCCTGAAATAGCGGCTCAGATCTTGTGGCGTTCTTAAATCCACTTTACGTCCCAGCAACTGTGTCAATTCGATCTCCATACCAGCCAACCGGATAAGTCCCGGTATATGGTCAGGATGAAATTCAATGAGCAAATCAATGTCGCTATCCGGCCTGATATTCCCTCCATTTTCCCCTTTATCCTTACAATTATTCAACACAGTCAACTACGTTCTTAAGTTTCCCCAAGTAGTGAATAATACTATCTTATTCATTATTCAAGATGACACCAGGTACTGTCATCATTTATGACAGCGCACAAACAGGCATTTCATCCCATGTTTTATTTAAAAGAGTCCGGCCGTTTTTCTTCTTACGCACACCGCCCCATTGTTTAAAAAAGAACGGAACATTGTATTTTACGCATTGTCTTTTTATTTCAAGTACCCATTCTTCCTTCATTGGTCTTGCTCCAGGACCGGATTCTCCGCCAACAATAACCCAATCTATTCCTTTAAGATTAACTTTTCCAATATTCCCGATTAATGGCTCAAATGATAAAAATTTTACGTTTGCTTTTGCTTTTCGTAAATTGTCTATTCTGAATTTATAATCTGCATCTTCAACGGTTACTCCCATCCAGATATGTTTTGCCCATGGGATTTCTGAATTCAGCTCAAGCATTCTCTCGGATCGTTTGGTTAATATTTGGTATAAGTGCCAGTCTGCTTTACTCATTACATCAAACAATTTAAGGATAAATGCTTTCTGAACTAATTCGTGGAAAATGTCACTCATGGAATTTACGAAGATGGTTTGAGGTTTTTTCCATTTCAATGGCAGCTCAGTTGCATGTTGGTGAGTAGTTATTTTAAAGCCGTTACGATAATTTTGCTGTCCCATAGCCTTTAATCTTTTAGCCATTCTTTCGGCGTAGCAGTTTTTACATCCCGGACTTATTTTAGAACAGCCCGTAATGGGGTTCCACGTGGATTCTGTCCATTCAATAGATGATTTTTTTGACATTATTACCGGCAAAGGCATCAATATAAGCAAACCGAAAGTTTTGCTTATTCATAATGGTAGCGTAAGCTTTCAGGTATTTTTCTACCCGTTTGAGTTTTTCTTCTGTCCAGTTACCTCCGAATTTATGTGTTTCTGTCATTTGGCTTTTATCCTTTTGTTTTTAGGCCGTTCGCTTTTATTCGCAATTCGCAATTAATTCCCTTCCACGATTTTGATCTTGGAGCGTATAGAGGCGTATTAAACTATTAAACTTTCGCGGTGTGAAGAAAAAATAAGTTGATAAGTCCCCAACGCAACCTGTCAAGAGTGGCAATACCTTTGTTTTTTACCAGCGGTCATGGGTAGTTACGATGCTCTCTACTCCGTAAATTTCACGGGAAAGCATAAGGTCGATTAAATCGAGGATTTTTTTTCTCGCCTCCGCGTTCGATTCAGATGATGTGTATTCGCGTTTCAGAAGGTCCTGGAGCTGATACACATCGGTACCGCGCCGTCCTTGTTGATCGCCTTTCTCCGTAATATCTGTGATAACTTGTTGAGTCGCGTCAATAACAAGATCAAGCACGTCACAAGTAGCATCTTCCAGCATGTGCAAAACAGCGAAACCATTATCCACGAAAGCTGGTGATTTCAAAAACACAGCCGCGAGCTCTTGATACAACTCAACTTCTTCCGCTTGAACATTTCTGAATGCATCTGCAGAATGTTTGCGGACCTGTACATCTTCATCAAAGAAAAACTCTTTTAAAAGGGCTTCGGCACGATGTCTATTCTCAGCCCAATTTATTGCATCACCCGTAACAGCAGCCAAAAGCCCTCGGTGATCAACGCTTGCGGAAGCCAGTTTATCGGATTTGTTGATGTATGCATCGTTCCTGAAACTTTCGCAGAATGCGAGCCATGCTCCTATTAGTTTTTTTGTTTCGTCCCCGCTTTCTAACAGTTCTGTGACAAGTTCATCAGCGAGTTCTGGCAACCATTGGAAAATAAACCTGAAGAGGTAAATACCAGTATGGGTAATGAGAGGAGAAAGACGTAGCGCATCGTATTGGTGAGGCGTACCATCCGGAAGGATAATCAACCTCCGAATTGAATCAGAAAAACGCTCCTTGTTCATATTGAATAAAGGCGTCAGCGGTTTCATCATACAGCAGCGCACACTGATCAAAGCTTCTTTCTCAAGAGCTATTTCAATTGTTTCCCATACTCGGTTCTCTGCCTCTGGGACTTGCCACAAAACAGAACCTAATTCTTCCCACGCCCGACCACGCGCACTGTTGATACCGCGAATGTGACTTCCACCTCGTTGGATAAGCGAATCAATAGTTATTGTTTCGCGCTCTACATTCTTCCCATCTAAATCTTCACTTTCATCGGCTTCTCCGTTCAGGGCGTACCAAATCAATATTTCAAGTATTTCAGAATTGCCAGCGATATGAGGATGTCTCTCCATCAATCGAGCTATATCACTGCCAAAAGGCTTCTCTGGATACTGGTGAGCACGTTTTACAGCTTGAGCTAACGATTCATCAGAAGATGCTTCTGTCTCAGCCAAACCCCATAAAATATGTTCAATGTATGAGGTGTGAGCTGTGTCAGGGATTCTCAGACTTAAATCCGAAAACCGTGCAGGGTCTTTTTTGGTCGCCTCCTGTAGTTCTATAGCCAGCTGTCTTGCCCCGCCATCAATAAAATCACGACCTCGACGTCTATGATCTTCAGTGTCATAGCGTTTAATTGCAGACAACCAATGATGGTCTTTCATCCTGTCACATTTTGCCCGCTTGATGGGTGAACCAACCGAATGCATCTCCATATGGTTTGGCTCCGCAATTTTTGCTTTTGGAAATTTCCGATGGAGTTCATGCAGTCGTGATAGAGTAATCGAACTGAGCAACTCCTCACCTATTGTTTCGAGAATGCACCATTGCTCGTATCCCGAACGATTAAGGTTGTGTATGACACTCTTTTTTGTCCAAAAGGGCTCTGTTTCGCCCTTCTGATTGATTTCTTTAAGAACGCGAATAGCGAGATCAATTTCCGGGGTGTGGTCGAGAATAGCCTGTTCAAGAACCTTCTTCTCTCCAGAACTTAAGTGCGGGAATGCCTCGTGGCAAGCATGGGCAAACGACAACCAATCAGCTCCATGCCAACCGGCATCAAAAATCATTTCGTTGGAAACAAGCGCAGGTAATCGATTCCCAAAATAAGTTGGGTTGGCTTGAATTGCCTCCAGATGCAGATGCATTAGACATTGATGCTTATGGGGATCCAGTTTGTCAAGATAGTTGATCGCAATTTCTGGAATTTCTTGTACAACCTTCCTGAGAACAGAACGGTACATTCCCAAAAATTCATCAAACCCGAAACGATGCCCCGTGTAGGTTCTATAATTAAAACTGTACCAGTTTCCTCCTGTGTTACCCTCTGCAACCACCATGTCGATTGAACGGACTATCGCATCAGTCATCCCATGCAAAAATGCTTGCGGTGCTTTCTTTGCAAGCTCGGCAAGGGAGTGGGTGTCAATCGCCTTAAGCTCGTCGCGTTCAAACGGATTATGCCCTGGATTAAGTTCAAACCAAGCTTCGAAAAGCGAATGAAGAATGCGCCCACAACGCTCAGGTGATTTTTCTCCCCCTATGTGTAGCAGCATCATAATGCGATCACGCCCCTGATTCTGGAAAAGATCTTTGGGATGGGAATTGATTACATCTTCAAATAACTGGAGAAAATCATCATCAGGTTTGTTACGTCTTACAAAACCAAACCAATTCAATAGTCGATCTGCACGCTCCGTGTCGCCGCCCCACCAAGAACGCAACAGACTGGCGATTTCTGCTGGCCGTTCCCCTGCAATAGTGGAGAGCCACCACAACACTGTTTCAGCACGCTCCGTGTCGTCACCATCTAGTTGCTTTCGAATCCAACTTTTTTCATTCAGCAAATCAAACCATGCATAAGTGGCCAAAACCGCACTACGGAAGAACTGATGGAACTTTCTGTTCTGCTCATCAAATCGAGAAATTATTTCAAATTCCTGTTCACTGGGTTTTTCGACAGAGTTTAACCATTGGCAGATAGCAGTCTTGATATGAAAGCGGATATCGTTACTGGAAAGAACCGACGAAAGTTCGATGAGATAACGCTGAGAATCATTTTGCCTCAGAGCTTCAAGGATCTGCCGTGCTTGCGTCCGCCGAAAAAGATGCTGTTCTGTTGCCGTAAGCAGGTCAACTAAGCTCAGGTCATGATTTATAAATGCTCTTGCATAAACATGGTCAAAAAAGCTCTCGTGGAAGAAATTAACTTGACCACGGGATGATATAATCATTCCTTCGGAGGTTAAAATATCGACAGCATTTGGATAGGCATCCAGAACCGAAACTGGAGCACTCAATTTTTGCCGCTCGCTCATCCAAGTACACATGTCTGTCAATGGCTGGACCAGTGACCAAGGAGGTTTTCGGTTTTTTGTTATTGTGCGCTGTTTTTTCTCGATCAGTTTTTCGTGCAAATTTGACCGGGAATGAAATGAAAATTCCGAATCATCGATTTCCAGAAAAACGGCAAGATTAATAGGTAAGCGAAGCAATTGGCGTTGTGGTTCATTTAACGAAGATGCATCAACGCCTTTATTTTTCAGAAGCGGCTCGATATCTGCTTTCCAATCGAGCAATGGGACATCAATATGTTTTGTCCGATTAGTCTCTTTCAGTCTCTTTAATCTCGGATCACTATCCAGATCAAATGTTCGGCAAACAACGACGATTCTAACATCTCCAAAATTGTGCGCATCAGTGATAAGCCGAAATATAACTTCTTTAACCCGTCCATCACGACCCGATACCTCGCTAACAGCATCAACTTGATCAATAAACAGAATGGAAGGTGTGGTTGGGAAGATTCGCTTCAGAGTGCTGACAGTACTTTCTTCTCTGCCTGTCAGTTTCTTCCCAAGTTCCTCTCTGCTATCACACGATAAATAATGATCAACTCTAAATGCTAAATGAGGAACTTTGAGTTCACGAAGTTGCTCGATTGCACTACGTACAATACCCGATTTTCCAGAACCAGCAATACCCGTCAACAACACCAATTCCGGACCATCAGATTTGAGTATTTCATCGACAAGAGTGCTGGATTGACCTCTGGGAATCGTCTCTCCGCCTGCGCCAAAAGGTGTATATGTTTGAAGATATGCTTCGGTTTCGTCTTTCAACCGCTGTTGAATAGTAGGGTCAAACGCCCATTCCTTAAACTTCAGCACCCCTTGTAATTTTATAGCATTTCGCGCAGATTCTGACGTAAGGGTTTTATTAAAATTATTTTCAAGGATATCTCGAAGATTGGGGAAAGCAGCTTTTCCGCCACTTTGGAAGTATAGATCACCGTGAGATTCGATAAATGAGTCTAATTCTCTTTCTGGAATAATTTCAAGATAGCTCCGCTTAAGCCAATCGAATATGACTTCATCGGGCTGCTGCCACTCTTTTTTTAATTGCTGAAACGAATTATTTTGGACATCAGATAGTATCTCCGCATATTGATCATGTAAGTTTGCGGTTCGTGCTTTTTCTGTAAGGGTTCTGAAGTCTTTGGCATTGTCTTGAGAGACAAAAAAGCAGTGCGCATTTTCATCTGCCGACAACCGATTAGCAAATGCTTTTAATACTCCCTCTTTTTTGAGAGCATTTATTGTCCAGTTTCCTTTTGGAGCATTAACCTTGGTTTGATGCCATTCTGTAATTTCCCCACGACCAATCGCAAATTCAAACCCTTGATATTCTGTTTCGACACTTTCGAAACTCAGCCAATGTGCCTTGTCAGCAATTACATCCATTAGAGAGCGAACCAGCCACTTCGCTTCATATCGATTCCCGAGCTTATCTGCTATTCCGCCTGGTATCATTTTAAGTCAGTCCAAATATTAAATTTCCATTGGCGTCACACAAAGGCACACTTAATCAGTTAGTGGCTTTGGTGTCTGGCTTTGGTCAAAAAAACCTTGAATAGTAAATAGTGGTATCTTATTCACAATTCAAGATTTTGACCATTTGGTTTACCCAAGAGAAATATCCACACACTAACTGTATTGACCAGTATCTGTGCCGACGATGCCCATATGCTGCTTGATAAATATGCCAACAAGGGAATTTTCCCTAATTTTTCCCTTTATCCTTACAATTATTCAACATAGCCTGCCCTGTGAAATCATGTTTGCTTTTATTTAACTGGGGTCAACTACGTTCTTAAGTTCAATTACCACGTCAACTTATAAACTGATGTACGTCCCGCAAGTCGCCCCCGTCCCGCAAGTCGCCCCGTCCCGCAAGTCGCCCCGTCCCGCAAGTCGCCCACAAATTTCAGGTCATAGAATGACGCCAGGAATTGAGCATTACCAATTATTTAAGTTCCTATCATCTTGCTTTAAATATTTTAATTCACAGATTATCTATTTATCGTTCAATAAAAAAATTATTGCCGTAGACTATAAAATCTTTATACTTTATACTATTTTTATCACACCTTATACATTGTATCTTTGAAGCGCTGTTCTTTCTTTTATTTGGCTCCATGGTCTCATCAAACTGTTTATACTTTCCAAAAGTTAAGACTCGTATTTTTTCACATTTTATATTATCATTTTTATGAATTTGCATTGATCCTTCATGTAGCTCACTCAAGAGTTTTTTTTCACGCTTTATGTATTCATTTAAATTTTCATTTTCACCAAATTTACGAAATTCAATAGAATAATAACTAATAATAGGTTTATTGTCTTGATGCATAATTTTCACTTCTAACATTAAGGAAAACGTTGCTAAAATATTGGCAGTAAAATCCACCCCATCTTTGCTTGTTGCTTTAAGAGGCCTCCGAATAACAGTCTCTGTATTCCAAATAAACTCATCAGATATATTAAATGTCGTTTTTGGAGGAATATCACCAACTTTTATATATGAATCGGTTAGATATTCTGTCCGACCTTCTTCTGATGCATGCTTTACACCACGTGCAATACCTATTTTTGAAATCCTTTTTTCTACATCTCTATCACACATAGCACTCGTAACTGTTATAAATACTTCTGCATTTTTCGCACTTATTTCACCATAATTTTTTATTGATAAAATTAAAGGAAAGAAAAAAAGTTTTTTTTGGTTAAACGGTAACAATATGCATAGTCTATTGGGAGCTTCAGCAGAATAAAGTCCAATTTTTAATTTAGCCCCTTTAGAAGCTATCTCTCTACCGTGGCGATAGGAACGATATGTATACCAGCCAGAGAAAAGGGCGATAATAATTCCTGCTAAAACAGCTATAATTTCCATAAGTTGAATGCACAGATCTATGCTTTAAGGTTTTTAATGTATAGAGGTGTAATTGTCACCCAATCATCAAAACGGTTAAATATTATGCCACATAACCGATTCGTTATATTTAGAGTTTTTCTGGGCGAACGAACTTGCCGTTATGATCTAGTATGTTATGTAAAACCAATCCAAAATAATTAACGAATCTTTTCAAAATAATGTCGATTAAATGATCCAGTTCGGAATATCTATCAACGATAAAGCAATACTGCAATCTATCAGTTTGAACTGGGTATCCGTACAACGCACCCCTCGGATCTCTCTCCCTTGAATAAAGCATGGAATTGCGAGTGTTTAAAATAGTAATTGTCAAGGTCATATTTTTGAACTGCAAGCATTTAGTCCAAATGATTTTTAGGGTCTCTAATTGTTTGGTTATTACCAGAGCAAGATAAGTATATTTGATAATTCGGGAAGAACCGATTTTATCGGGCTCCCTATTTTTAGCATACTCGGTTATGCTGTTGATAGATCCTTCGAGACAGAATAGAAACTCGCAATGGCCATTTCTAAATATTAAGATTTTGTGACCGTCACCTTTTTCCAAATATTTTGTTCTAATGTTTGTTATTCCATTTTCATCAGGTCTAGTGTCATATTTATTTATATAGGATTCCCGGAAGCCATTACCGGGCAAATGAATACTGTTTAGGGTCTCTATTATGGCATCATCCAAGGGATCTATAGAGTCATCATCAACGCGTAATGGCGTTAAGCTTGCCACAACCCAAATTTGAGATTTTGAAAAAGAAACCCAGGCATCATAAATCTTTTCAAGATACTCGGAATTATCGACTGGTTTGAATGAAAGAACTCCGTGTTCAAGTTGTTCAGATACCCATTTCTCATGGTCTTCTTTAATTTGATGTAGTTTCGAAGATGGCCATGAGTCAGCCAATTTGTCTATTTCGGAGTGGTGATTTGGACAAAGTAACATCAGGTTT
Organism: Deltaproteobacteria bacterium; assembly: GCA_030272815.1. Classification (GTDB taxonomy): domain Bacteria; phylum Desulfobacterota; class Desulfobacteria; order Desulfobacterales; family ETH-SRB1; genus B13-G4. Next base: position 3,751 of record JAJSZT010000083.1, on the reverse strand, counting down.
GAATAATCATCTCTTTTAGCTAAAGGTAGTGCGTCATTTCCTCTAGGGCCTTCCTTTGTGCGGCTAACAATATAGGCTATTTCCCCGATGGTCTCGGCTGAACCATCAGGAGATAGTTCAATCTTACAAATCGCACACCTGTTGCCAGATCGTCCCCACAATAATTTAATATCTTTAATGCGCATGTGGAATAATTCCTTAATATAACGTATAGAGTTTTATCCATTGTCCCGCAGTATAAGAATACTGGAAAGCCCGGTTTGGCAGAAACAGTTTGAAAAGCTCGGACGATACATTCTCGGCGGGATGATGGATAAAACTTTGTTGGACTGTGCCGCTCTGATCAGCGCTAATTATCTACCATTATCTATGGGGATTGTAAAGATGTGATTCTGCGTCAAGATATGTAAATTTTCGAAGTTTATTACTCTCATCGATCTGAAATTTAGTTCATATAAACGAAAAAAGGCATCAGGATACCCAAATTTATTTGCATGAGGCATATTATAGTAATTTCCGGCCAAATACCGCCAGGTTTGGGCACACCTCTCCTGTTGCTCTTCAATGAGCTTTGACAAACCATATGGCGCAATCATCCATATAACCTGTTGCCGTTGACAAAAAGGCTGTCTGTAACTCAGTCAAAATCAGTATTGAGACTGCTACCCCGATGGATGCAGAATTTCAAATCCACTGGGGCCGGTTCCTTCCGGTATCAAGCAAACCGAGCGCATGGTTCCTTTTCCGCAGCAGGGACAAAGCGTAATGTCCTTGCCTGTGAGTTTCTGCATCATCTCTTTAACTGACTGGTTGACAACTTCCGGCAGCTCCAGTGAAAGTCCGAGCAGTTCCCGGCACCTTCGTACATTTTCACGTTTGCACCGGTTTGCGAACAGACCATAATGCCGGATCCGCATAAAGCCTTTTGGCAACACATGCAACAGGAAGCGGCGGATAAACTCGACGGCATCTATGGTTGTCTGCTCTGTCTGTCCGGTATCCCGATTTTTATACGTGAAGGTTACTTTTCCGTCTTCAAGTGACGACAGGAGGCGATTATTGGAAATGGCAATCCTGTGGGTATAGCGCGCAAGATATTCGAGTACATATTCCGGCTGCTCAATGGGGTCTCTGATATCTACTACCCAGTCGCAAGCATAACAGCTATTCACCAGCGTCTTGAATCCGTTGGCAGTTCCCAGAGATCCGGTCTTGCCAGGGAAAAGCAGCTCATTATTTTTATAGGCTTTTTTCAGATAATAGTGGCACTGATCAATAATGAAGAAGCGACAGTGAAGCGTTTCTTTTTACGCAACAATCATATTGAACTTCGTCCGGAAAACGAGGCATATCCGGTGATGCATTACGAGTTTGGAGAAGTCTTGATACAGGGCAAGGTGATCGGCGTACAGCGCGGCCCGGATGAAGTGAAATCGACTTGTGAAATACAGGTTAAACCCGCTCAATAGCTACTGCGCAGACCTTGAACTCCAGTATCTTGGCAACAGGATCGAGGGCGTCGTTGGTTAAGAAATTAACTGCCATTTCCCCAAAATGGAATGGAATAAAAACAGTTCATTATGGGCTTCTTTTTGTAATACTGACACGGGCTTTAATCTCTCCGCGACGGGATACAATCTTAACCACATTTTTGTTTTCTATTCCCTTTTTCTCAGCATCCAAAGGATGGATTTCCGCAGTAACTTCAGGTGAAAGAGTGGGTGAATTCAATTGTTCTGCTCCTTGAAATCCTGATTACGCGTGTAAAGAAAGAATACGGGCTCGCAACTTCTTTTGGTCAATAGTGACTATCGCACCGTCTTCGAGGTGCTTCTCAAACTGGTGAAGTGCTGAAACTACAAGCAAGCCGAATTGTTGAACTGCTCCATCGCCTGGTTTCTGACCTTTAAAACATGGGCATCATTATGCTGAAAAACGTTTGAAGCGGCAGTTTGTGTGTTGTAAGCAAAATCATCAGGAAAAAACCATAAATACAGTATCAGTTATCTGTATCGGGTTGCTGGACGTACATCCTATAATAAACAGGATCGAAACAAATAATGATAGACGAATTTTTTTGACCATGGTCACTTCTCTAAAACTATTCATTGGTTGTTATATCTTTGTTTTTAGAAACATCTTCACGAAGCAATACCTGCGTTATGCAATGGGCGGCCCCGTAACCTTTCGTCAACTCCCCGAAATCCATCCAAACAACATCAACGCCATTTTTCTTTAGCGCATCTTTATAAACTTTGCTTACGCCATCAATTGCTAAAATCTTGCCCGGAGCAACTGTCAAGAAATTGATGCCGTAAAGATTCTGATCCTTGCGTGAGACAGGAATTACCGTGTATCCGAGATCTTTCTCAAGGTATTGCTGAAAATCCTTGTCTTTTATTACCTGCTTATATCCATCCTTTTCGAGCCTATACACATCTACTTTTGATGAAATTCCTTTTATTTCCGGCACGCTCCCTGGGATATTCATTCTCAGATTAACCATGACCGCGAGTTTAGGGCCAATGATATTGAAGTATGTATCAAGATGCATTTCCTCCTGGTTTTTCCAGTTATCTTTGACAACGGCAACGAGGGACGTTCCAAAAACCTGATGCTCAAGAAGCTGCTTTACACCCTCAGCATTTGTTCGTAATCCCTGCCCGATAAAGGCAACTTCACCTGCGGAAAAATAATCTCCTCCTTCCAATCTTCCTGCACCTTTTACCTCATAGATCGGTGTTATGCTCATTTTTTTTAAGACAAATTTAATTATTTTAGTCTCTGCAGCCCTCTGGACTGAATTCATCTTCGCAATGACAACCCCCTTTGCCGTGGTTATCATCTGATCTCGTAAAAAGTAGAGGTTCATTACCGGATCGACCTCATAGGTAGCGCTCAAACCGGTATTTTTATCGGTTTGATGTAGATGAATGGTAGGTCGCTGAAGAATTATCTTGATTAACTCGTAAGGAGTTAACTGAAAAAGAATTTCTCGTTTATACTTTTTCTGTCGGCTTTTATCCGGTTCTTTAAGTGCTGAGTTATCAAATTTCAAGCAGCTACCGGCAAATTTCCTGAGCGTATCCAGTTCGGGAGAAGGTATGGTTTGTTCCTGTTCATCTATTGTACCTCTTAACAGTACCTCGACAACTCTATATATTTCGGCTCCGTGTTTACGTAACCTCTCTATATATTTGAGATGTTCGGCATCAGCAATTTTCAGGCTGAATGGTTTTTCATAAAGTGCCGCTTCCGGATGCAACACCCCCATTAATACCTCCTCTCCGGGCGTATGCATCAAAATCTTTTTCGGATGCTCCCATTCAGCTTTTTGCCCCACTTTTGTGGCTTGAGCATAGCTATTTGTAAAAAATGAGATTATTAGAGAGAGGATAAAAAATATCTCATAAATCCAGATTAATCTGTTTCTTTTGAATAATATCATATTATACCCCCGATAATTTCTGTCTTTATACAACACACATTAATATTTGTTGACTTTCAATCGAATGTTTTAGTTAAGGTGCAACGGGTCAAAAGTAAAAGGTGGCTTTGAATCATCTTTTCTAAACCTCACATTTCGCACTTTGTTTCTCAGGTTTTGATAGATTCAAGGGATTCGCATAATTGATGAAATCCGCTGGTGTGGAAATATCCCCACTAAAACATCAAAGCATTTGACATGCTTCAGGGTCTTTTTGAATCTATGGCTACCAACTTAAGCCGGGACACTTTGTAAATTCAACAG
>JAJSZT010000082.1 GCA_030272815.1 Deltaproteobacteria bacterium | reverse complement strand
CCAGTCCCTGAGCCAGCCACGATGCTACTCTTGGGTTCTGGTTTGGTCGGATTTGTGGGATTAAGGAAGAAGTTCGGAAAAGGTTAAAAAAGACCTTCAGATATGGAGTTCAATAAGGCAGGGTCAATTGCTGACGCTGCCTTTTCTTTTGGAGTAACCAGATGCTTTCGCTGATTATAACGGATTTATGGGAGGCTATTTTTTCGAGACAATTGATTAAATCTACGGCAAATTTGAGTGCCAAAACGACCGACTTATTTTTTCCGAGCCCTTAGATGAGATATTGCTTGCCCCCAATTTCTGCGCAGGAAGGTCGATGTGTATGTAACTTCTCAAAAAGTTCTGGCTTTATGGTTGCTATTGAGATAATGATTTTTTGAGATTTAAATAAACAGGAGATTTTGAAACAGCTTTTGTAAATCAGCGAAGAAAAGGGATTATTATGCCGATTAAAAATTACGGGGTATTAAAGGGAAAGGCTATAGACAGCAGGAACGGAATGGGAGAAAATCCTCACTTTCAGGTACTCATCAGTGATGATGATATGCTGTATAGGATCGCTGTGAATGTAAAATCAAAGGTAGAACCGTCTGCTTTGTTCTATTTTGTGAATGAAGATTTTCAACATTCCTTTACAGAAGATCTGGAAACTTTAAATTTTGGTTTTCATCATTGTGAATGTAACCCAGGCGGTATTGCATTAGATTATATCCGTGCCAACCACTTTGATACAAGCAGAATGAAGCCGCTTTCCCACGATATACCCGGACCCGATAACGACCTCAATGAACTCATACATAAATATATTGCAAGAGCGATCGCCATGGAAAACAGTGTGGTGTATGCATTCGGAGAAAGATGGGGGCCTGAGACTAAACGAGATAAATATTTTGGATTCAAACCAGGGAACGGTATTCATGATATCCACATGAACCAGGGGAGTTCCGAAAAGTGGAAAAAGTATGATGGTGTATGGCAGGATGGCGGACTTATTGTTCATCTGCCTGATGAACAAAAATGGATTGCTATCTTTCTGGCATTCCAGTCTCAATGTTTTCATACCGACGACACAACCGGTCATCTCATTCCCCGTGTATGCGGAAAACCGGATACGGAGGTCTTAGCGGGTGATAAAGATGTACGCTTCATTGCAGCCCTTGTTAATCCAAAAGGGGCTGATTTCGGGCTGGAACGTGTTACGTTGCTTAATATAACACCAGATGCCATTGACCTGACAGGCTGGGCCATAGCAGATAAAAACAAAAATAAAACCTATCTTGAGGGAATCATTGGAGGAGGCGATTTTCTAAAAATTCCTTTATCCGGAAAAGATGTGCAACTTTCCAATAAGGGCGGCATCATTACGCTGCTCGATTCCAGTGGGTTGAAAGTAGATGGTGTCTCCTACACAAAAAAACAAGTCTCCGAACAGGGATGGACGATTGTTTTTTAGGCTACCAACTTAAAGCGGGACACTTTCCGCCATTTTGGCTCTATGGCAATTCCACAATCAAGCAAAATCTAAGGAATTGCTAACTAACTGAATTTACAGGCTGTCCCGCCTTACGTTGGTAGCCGTTTTTTAAGAAGGCTTCGAAAAAAAATCAGTTTTTCTTACTCCTTGAGCGATTTTGGAAAGGATTTTTTACGAGTTTATCAATGTCGAGTATCAAAACTGCGCAGAATTTATTATTTGACATATTAATTAGATTTATGTATAAAATAAACGTTCGTATTTCTACCTATATAACCTATTCTAATAATCTTTAAACTCTGTTTGAAAGTTATTCTATTTATGCCCATATGAGTCTAACTGATATGTTCAGTAGTTAGAGCTGATATTTCAGTCTTTAACGGGTAGCAAGGAAACCGTTCTTGTTCTTTTTATATCGAATGTATAAAAACTAATAAGACACCGAATCGCAAAAGAACCATAGAATTTAAGCCCTCCATAGATGTCGGGAATGTTGAGTGATAATATTGTTCAGTAGTCTATTTTCAGGAAGAGAGACCGATGAAAAAAGAATACTATACAACCTCACTTCAGCACATTTTGGCAGAGCTGGAACGTATTGACCTGCTCATTCAGGTGCAGGTGCAGCGGGCCCGGCATGTGCAGGAAAACAACTGTGAATTTCAGGGGCTCTGCATCTCGGAGCAAGAGATAGATGCGCTTCTGGCACAGCCTATCGGCTTGTCACGCTGGGCAAGTGCTCTGTGGCCATCGTCCCGTGCTGAGGTCCGGATCGCGTTCGACCAGATGGCCGTAGACATTGGCAAATGCAAGACCGAAAGTACCAGGCAAGGCATTACCCTGCGTCTTGACGAACTGGCGCGTCTCTTTCATTTAACTCCCTTTCATGTGGACACCCTCCTGATCTGCCTGGCACCGGAACTCGATCTGCGCTACGAGCGGCTCTATGCTTACCTCCAGGACGACGTGACCAAGAAGCGACCCAGCGTAGATCTGGTTCTCAATCTGTTGTGTCTATCCTTCCAGGACAAGCTGGCAGCGAGGAACCGCTTCAGTTCGGAATCTCCTCTGTTCAAACATTATTTGCTTCATCTTTTCAATGACCCTTCACACCAGAACTCGCCATTGCTGAGTAAATATCTCAGAGTAAATGAACGAGTGGTGAATTACCTGTTTGGCTCTGACGAAATCGACACCCGTCTTCAAACTTGCGCCAAGTTGAATGTACCCCAGAGCGGTTTGGACGACCTGTTCCTTCCTGCTGATGTTAAACATCGCCTGGCATTGCTGGCCGAGAAAAAAGAGGTTACACTTTTTTTACAGAAGGCGACATTTTGCTTGGCAGCCTAAAAATCAAAGAAAGGAGGTGATCTTGCATGAGGTAGAAGGCGAATTTTTAGGCGAGGTGATGTTAAGTTTGTAAGACCTTAACATCTTATATTTACTAGTGGTAGTGATACACAGTTTTTCGTGCCACATCTTGGTTTGATTTTCCGATTTTGATTCCGCTGGACAGACACGGATTGTGCAGGTGCCCCAAATTCAGAAAGGGGCGCCTGCACTGTATAACATGGGATTGCTGGCTACACTACACTGACTACTTGGTCTCTTTTACGCTTTTGGCAACGGTGTATTTGGAAAAAGGGGAGGTTGCCAACAAAATCAGGTATGGAACTTCTACCTGAGCAATCATAAAATTCCTGATCTGAATAATACATGCAAGAAATATATAAGGAGCCTCAGATGAACAGACTTATAGTAGTTTCTATTTGTTGTCTGGTATTCACCACCGCCTGTGTGACACCGCTTAAGGTTGTCGATGTGAATGCCCCGTCCGTCAACTGTGTTTTTGATCCGTCGTGTAAAGTTGTAGTTAACGACACTGCTGCCACTATTCCAATTCCGACTGGCGGGACCAATTTTCTCCAATCTCGAACGTTCACGGGCAAGCCAGGTGCCCCTGCCAATGGACTTTATGCATATAAGTACCGGATTGACCTATGTAACGCCATGGGTATCACGCATATACCCTGCATTAGCTCGTTGACGATAGATTTCGGTCCGGTAGTCAGCGCCTTGGATTACAATGGTGACGGGACGGTAGGGGATCAAGTGTATGTTGTCACAAGTGGAGGGTTGGGCAGTATAGGTCTCGCTTCAGCGGAGAAAGAAGATAGTAAGATTACGTTCACGTTTAGCTCGCCTGTTTGTGCTGGTGGTCACCCTGGTGATGGACAAAGCACCTTTTTCTTTGGTTTGGTTTCCACACAACAGCCAAAATATGTCACAGCGACTGTGAAGGATACTTACGGTAATGAATATAATGTAGAAGCTCGTGCGCCTCAGCTTAGTGGACCGTGATCATCCATCTGAAAAACTTTTCCAATGGAATGTCAGTTTTGGGAATATGGTACATGGGATGGCCAGAAGGCCTCGTATTCATTTTGTTGAAAACAAGTATCTCACGCAAAGACGCAAAGTTTTCTTTTATTTTCTTTGCGACTTTGCACAAGGTTTTTAGAAAAAGTGTAAACTGAGAAATGAAGGATGCCATTTTTCAGACATTAAATTTCACAACGGTGACCTATTAATCTAGAATGACGGGCTTTTTATTGCAGGATTTTGAAATTATTTATCTGAACATCTATGAAATTAAATGTGAAGGGTGCCCAGATTGTCATCATGTATTTACCAGTGGAAGCGATACACAGTTTTTTGTGCCACACATTGGATTAATTTACCGATTTTGATCCTGGGGGAGATTGAAAAAGTGTGCGGTAGTGAATTTTTACGAGGAGGATAATATGAAAAATGTACTATCTAATATGAAACGCGCAGCAGTTGTAGCCATGATGATTTGCTTTGTGGGAACGGCCCTTTATGCACAACCCGCAAAGCAAGAAGTTCAAAATCCGGAAAAGGAGAATCAGGAAAAACTTGTCGAAGAGGATCTGGAGGGCAGGGCTAAGGGGTGGCAGGAGCAACGCACATATCCGGGTAAGGAAATTCCAGAAGGTGCCCGGCAACAGGCACTCGAGCAGAAAGGTCGCATGGAAAAGGGTAAATCCAAAGGGTATACTCTCGTAGAAGAACTTGATGAGGATGTTATCGGACGCGATCGGTCGTGGTATGATCAGCGGGCTTATCCCTCAGATTTGATTCCGGTTGGTGCCCGCCAAGAAGCTATGGAGCATAAGCTCAAGATGCGCGGTTACCAACCTGTGCAGACTAAGATTAAACAAGGAGAGCTTTACAGTCCGCCTGTGTCCGGGATTTGCAACTGGGATTCGATCGGTCCACGTAACATTAATGGTCGTATACGAAGCATGGCAATCCATCCAACAAATGGTGATATCGTCTATGCTGGAGCTGCAGAAGGCGGTCTATGGCGATCAACTGATGCGGGGCAATCCTGGTATCCTTTGATGCAGCATGAAGAGTCGATAGCCGTTGGCGCAATTGCAATCGATCCTGCAAACCCTGACATTGTTTATGTAGGTACCGGTGAACCGACGTGGTGGCCAGGTTATGAAGGAACCGGTGTTCTAAAGTCGACAGATGGTGGTACCACTTGGTCGTCAACAGGTGCCATGGACAACGGACACATCGCACGGTTAGCGATTGATCCCACGAATACGGATATCGTCTATTGCGCCGGTTTTTCCGGTGGTCTTTACAAAACAACAAACGGAGGAACAAATTGGTCACTTATCAAAGCCGGAGATGTGACAGACTTCGCCCTCAATCCCAATTCGACAAATACCCTTTATGCCGGAGTCCGCAATGATGGTGTCTATAAGTCAACTGACAGCGGTATAACCTGGACGAAACTGGCAGGTGGTTTGCCGGTAATGGCTTCTCAGCGAGTAATGCTCTCCCTTAGTTCTTCCTCGCCCCAGACTATCTATGCAAAGCTAGATCAGACTGTTTATAAGACGACAGATGGCGGAACGAGCTGGACCAACATGGGAAATCATGGCGGCAACACATATGGGTACTGGTGTAACTATGTGGCAGTAGACTCTACCAATCCGGACATCGTCTTTGCTGCCGGTGTCAGTCTTGAAAGAAGTACAGATGGAGGTACCACGTGGAGCTGGGTGGCTGGCGGTACCGACCCGGAGCGAGACCGACTTCATGCAGACCAGCATGCAATGGTCTTTGATCCAACAAATCATTTGCGAATCTATGCAGGAAACGACGGCGGTGTGTATCTTTCGACCGACGGCGCCGGTACATGGAAAAAAGTAAGCGACGGTCTTATCGTGACCCAGTTCTATGATGTAGGTATTTCCTCAGCCACACCGTCGATGCTTGGTGGTGGGGTTCAGGATCAGGGAACAAATGCAACCGTTGGAGGTCTAACCTGGCATAAACTATACGGGGCAGACGGGGGCTTTCTTGTCTTTCATCCCAGTGATTCTTACACCTTATATGGAGAGAAACAGTACAACAACATAAAAAAAAGCACGAATGGTGGTATGAGCTGGTCATCTGCAATCACCGGCATTACCGGTTCAGGTCCATGGATCGGGGCGATTACCATGGACGATGCAATTCCTGATACTCTTTTTACTGGCAGACAAGAGGTGTTCAGAACGACCAACGGTGCTGCGAGCTGGAGCGCATCGAGTCCTACTGTTGGAGGAAATATACAGGCAATTACCATTGCTCCGTCCAACCACCAGATTGTTTACGCAGGAACCTCAACCGGTAAAATATGGAAATCTACTGACGGTGGTGCAACCCTGGCTAACTGGTCGGATGTCACCTCGGGTCCTTTACCAAACCGCGTCGTTAAAGACATCGCAGTTGACCGCACAGATCCGGATATCGTCTACCTCACCTTCAGCGGTTTTAATACAACTACACCGGGTACACCTGGACATGTCTTTCGATCTGCCGACGGCGGAGCCACCTGGACCGACATCAGCGGTATTGCTGCAGCAATTACAGCACTGCCCGACATTCCTGTTAATGCAATCGAGATCGATGCCCACGACGCAAACACTCTCTATGTAGGTACTGACATCGGTATATTTCGCACTACTAATCTTGGCGGTTTATGGACGGTGTTTGAACCCGGATTTTCCCAAGTGGCAGTGGATGATTTAGAACTTGATGAAAGTCGTGATATCCTGACCGCTGCCACGCACGGTCGAGGAATGTGGCAGATGAAAGTCGGTCCGTCAGCGAGTTGCTCAGACACCAACATATACATGCGTGATGACTTCCTCGATACAGGTCAGCAGATTCCGTCCCCGTCGAATGTTGTCGATCCTTTTTCTGTGGTTAGGGGAGGGAGCATTGGACATAAGGTCTACTGGTGGCAGAGCCCTGATATAAAAGTGGATTCCCAGCCTTATTATACGCTCGATGCCTTGTTTGATGGCGTTGAGTTTGATCGTGATCTGGAGCATGACAGGCCAGTTCGCACTCAGCTCAACAAAGTCTGTGTTCAAGTTCATAATCGCGGTCCTTTCAACGCCAACAACGTAACTGTCAAAATCCTTTGGGCCGACGCTACTGCTGGACTTCCCGCTTTGCCGGCTGATTTCTGGACCAATTATCCTAACGACGCTGGTGATGTCTCGGTCTGGCATCCTGTCGGCACATACAAGACCATTACGGTACTAGAGCCTACTCGACCTGTTATCCTTTCCTGGAACTGGACACCGCCTGCCACTGCCGCAACTCACAGTTGTATCATAGCCGTAATCGAGAGCCCAGACGACCCGATTCCTGGTGCCAATAAGGTGCTGAATGTCGACTGGTTGATCCCCAACGAGAAGCACGTTACGCTCAAGAATCTGCACGTAATCGACGCTCCTCCCGCACCAGGCCCACTACCCAGTACTGAAATAAACTTCTATAATCCTACAAAAGAACAACTAACCTGTGATTTCGTGATCGATCGGCAATTACTCCCTATCAGTGGCAAACTGAGTCTAACATTCTCAAAGCTCAAGACCCGAAAACCACTTAAAGAATCAATCCAAGGAGTCGAGATGCTCGATAAAAAGAGAAGTTGGCTTTGCCGCTTTCTTGCACGCCTTTTTCACTTTATTTTTAAGGGTCCCCCTCCCAGTCTTCAGATCACAACCTCTAAGGTGGCCGTAATTAAGGACGTTATTTTACAACCCAAGGAGCGGGTGAGTGCCAAGATAGAAATCACCGTTCCACCGGAAGCCAAACCGGGCGATAAATACCGTTTTACAATCATGCAACGGCGCGGGGAACAGATCATGGGAGGAAGTACATATGAAATTCGGATCTACGGTAAATGAGGTGTGGTTGGCAGAAATCAAGGCCTTGCGCCTATTTGTGTGGTCAACTACAACTGTGGAACTTGACCTCGTGAACGGTTGCGAAAAGACATCATTGGAGGGATAATAGTGGACGAAGGAATATCTTCAATGGTCTCCGCTGAGGCGATCTTGAGGTCCAAAAGCGGTCGGTCTCTGGCTCGGGCGGACGTCGCAGTCACAGCAGAAAACATCGAGGAGTTCACCCCAGCAGCTGCGACAATTGCGGAGGCAACACGCTGCCTGCAGGAATTAGGCTTCGCCATTGAACCATCAGGTGTGACACTGACAATACTGGGCAAACCAGCACTATTTGAAGAAGTGTTTAGGGTCAAGCTGAGCCTAAAAAAGGATGAGCCGACAGGTGGCATAACAGTGCATCCTGATGGTGAATTAGCGATACCGGATTCTCTCAGAGATGTTGTAGAAGAAGTTGTTTTTCCAGAGCCACCTGAGTTCTTCCCTTGATACTTAAAAGAGATTGGGAAGCTTATGAGGTGTTTTGACCAAGGAAAGAGGGTGATGCGTGATGAACATCTAAAAGGCTGTAGCTTACACCTATTTTTAGTGCGAGTCGGCATTGGCTATAGTCATTTGTAACTAACCAGCTAAAAGAAGGGGGAGAAAAAAATGGCTAAGAAAGCAAAATCCACAAAGGATGTACTGACGGTGCCCGAGCTTGTATACGCTGAGGTATCCGTTCGTTCTGTGGGCGGAGTTTCACTCTTCGAGACCCCGGGACTTATTACAAGTGAGACCGTCCCCAATTTTTACTCAGAATCTCAACTGGTGAACTCAGCAGTTGAACGACTGCGCACCGAAGGGTTCGAGGTATTACAGGTCGGTCAAACAACAATCACCATTGCTGCTCCTGCTGAAGTTTATGAGCGGGTTTTCAAGACCAAAATCGCAGCCGAAGAGCGGGAGGCAATCAAGGAATTCGGTGAGGTAACCACGGCGACTTTTCTTGAGTGTCCGGACACGGCCATACCCGGGTTGATTGAGCCCTCAAAAAGCCCTTTGGCCGATGTGCTGGAAGGAGTTGCGTTGAGTGAACCGGTATACTACTTCGCCTCAGCCTTTCCGCCGCCAAAGGCATACTGGCATTTAGATGTGCCGGCGGACGTGTCGTTGGGGATGAATGCTGACCGTGCTCATCGATTTGGATTCACCGGGCGTGGTGTCAAAGTAGTGATGGTCGATTCCGGGTGGTATCGTCACCCCTACTTTATTCGGCGCGGGTATCGTGCCAGTTCCGTTGTGCTTGGACCTGGCGCAACAAACCCTAGCCACGACGAACATGGCCACGGCACTGGCGAATCTGCGAACGTCTTTGCCGTGGCACCTGACGCGAAATTCACGATGGTCAAGATCAACTTCGTAAACTCGGTTGGGGCCTTCAATGCCGCTGTTGCCCTTCACCCCGATATTATCTCGTGTAGTTGGGGCATGAGTAAGAAAAACCTACCGCTTTCAGCTGCCAATCAGGCCCTTGCTGCTGCCATCGCTAACGCAGTGAAGCATGGTATCATAGTCATTTTCTCTGCGGGAAATTGTCATTGGGGATTTCCTGGGCAGCATCCCGATGTGATTTCTGCGGGCGGTGTTTATATGCATGCTGATGGATCATTTGAGGCAACTCAGTATGCAAGCGGGTTTGCGAGTAATATCTATCCAGGCCGGAAGGTGCCGGATGTATGCGGTTTGGTCGGATTGCCGCCTAAAGCGCAATACATAATGCTGCCGGTTGAACCAAAAGATTATCTCGATACATCGCTCTCCGGTGGCAGCCATCCTAGTGGTGACGAAACTGTGGCAGATGATGGATGGGCAGCTTTCAGCGGTACTTCAGCAGCAGCACCTCAACTGGCTGGCATTTGCGCTTTGATGAAGCAAGTTTGCCGGCGTTTAACACCGGCTCAGGTGCGTGATATTCTGAAAAAGACGGCACGCGATGTGACTAAAGGTAAGTGTTGCCATGGTCATTCAGGCACTCCCGGTGCAGATCTGGCCACGGGGCACGGTTTAGCGGACGCTTATTATGCAGCAGCGTATGCATGGTTCTTGTGTATAATAACCCGAACTGAGGAAAAGGTAACAGAAGAGGAAATGCAGACAATGGAGGACATTATTCTCAAGACAAAGGAGTAGTAGGCTAGCCGGGAGGATTGTCCGCCCCCAAGGCAGGAGCATAGGTGGGCTGTCTTAAGCTTTGCGGGGAGAATTAGGTGCGTTCTTTATATTTGGAAGTTCATGTCTCCGAGCTTTCCTGCTCTGTGACATAATTGTTCGATAAGTGGCGGTATTGCTGAAATTGCCAAAATTATGGAGTACCTCTTCCTGGATCACAGATTTGACAGTCTCCTCTGAGGGTATAACTGAAATAATTGAGAAACAGTTAATTCTAACATTACACTGTACCCATACAAAAACAAAAAGGAGTTGAGAAAATGAAAACACTAAGAACAAATTGGCTGGTCTTGCTGGCGGCTTTGGTCATCCTTGCTGCTGGTCACAGTGCAGCTCTGGCTTACACGGTTAATGGCCATGCCGAATGCACAATGGCTGGTTGGGCACCCTATGGTGCTATGGTCAAAGTTTTTGAAATTGATCCATTGCCTGGAGGTTCATACACAGTCGACCCGACCCCGTTAGCCACCACTACCGTAGATGAAAACGGTAATTTTACGGCTATATTTTCTTGGCCTTCTGGAGGTGCAGGTTATGAGGTCGGTGGCCCAGATCTGATCCTTCAGTTTACTCAGAATATTAACAGCTCCTTTGAGACTATTTACGAGGAGAACCCTTCCGAAGCACACTGGAATGTAGCGGATGGCGCTACATTGACTTTTGAAATAAGCTCGCCGCTGGCTGTCTGCTTAAATCCGGATATAGATCTAAGCTCGATTCCAAACAACAAGCTTTTCCTGTTCATAAGGGTTGGTAACTGTAAGACATCTGATATTGATTGCAAAGGCAGTGTCATCGGTAGTGAAGGTTATTATCGTCCACGAAAAGCACCGTACAGCTTTACCGGTATGGATACCACCGACCAGCCTTTTGGCAGAACCTTACACCTGTTTGGCTGGTTCGGAAAACTATGTACTATTGATTATTACAAGGTGCAATACAGCACGGATGGCGGGACCACCTGGACCGACATCGAAACATCTTTGCCAAACAAGTGGTACGACACATCTGATCCTAATCCGCTCAATTGGCACTGGGTGTCCGAATCGATGGGTCCGTTCTCTGATGGAGGGCTGGATAACCTTTACAAGGTTCCATTCTTTGTGAGACCGGACACGCCATGGTCATGGCTCGACCGCGTTGCCCGGTTCAATACCACTCTGGCGACGGATGGTCTCTGCCGCCTTAAGATAATCGGATACAAGTGGTCAGGCAGTAGTCTGGTGGAAGCTACAAGCTCAGATATTCTTGTGGACCCGAACTACGGCGAAATAGTCCTTCAGATAGACAACACGCCGCCAACAGTCAACATTCTGGATGTTAAGCTGAATGGAGTCAGCAAACCAGTATGCGACATACTTAACTTTGGCATAAGTGCAACCGATGAGATCAGTGTGAGCTTCCGCGTGTGGGATCAACGAGGACACCTTAGGAATTATGTACTGGATGCGATGTATGGTCATGACTGCTATGTCAAGCCCAGGCCGACCACGCCGGACAAAGCATCCGACAACTACGAAAACAACGCGTCAGGCAGTCCGTCATGGCAGGGTAACCTTAGCTATACCACTGAATATATAGGCTCCGACTATGGCTCAGGTGGCGCAAGCCCCTCAACAGATTGTTTCTCTAAGACATTTGCTCAAATGCCTGCAAACGTAATGCCTACTTGTGCTTACCAGTTTAGACTACACGCCAGCAAGCGAACCACCAATGGCTACGGTCTGATCTATCACTGGGTGGAAGACACCTGGCATGTAACTATTCAGAGATAAGAAGAAAGGAGGAACCAATGAAAGTCAAACATATTCTTTTAACAAGTCTGGCAGTGGTGCTATTCCAATTAACATTCACAACGATTGCCGTTGCATATTCCTTGATTTTGCCGGATGTTGCTTGTACACCGCCGTTGCCTTACACTGCAGAAGCGGACCATTATGGTGGCCCGGCGTGTGTCCAGATGATCCTCAACGCTTGCCCGGATCCAACAGCGCGTCATTACAATGCCCAAGATGATATTTACTCCTCGATCTTATTGCACAATGCTGAGCCGACTACCTGGTTCAGTGATCCCAGTGGGATCGAAGGTGCGTTGGAAGACCCTGTCTTTTCACCCTGTGGCAACTGGGTCGACTATTCGAACACAGACAAAAACTGGGTTCTAGGTAAAATGCTCTATTGGATGAAAACCACCGGGTATTTAACACCTGTCTCAATCAGCAGCAGCGAACACTGGGTAACTGTAATTGGATCTCATACTGATGTGGAGCCTTCCTATTCCGGCTCTGTGACCTTGCAGAATATATTCTTCTATGACCCCCTGCCTGGAAACCCATCGTCTGGCTGGGTAACTGGAACTGTCTGGCTGTTAGACACTGCCTACTGGGGTGTGCCTCTTAACAAACCAGGTAGTGCCTGGCACAACAAGTACATTGCCATAATTGAACCGCCAGGAGCAATACCAAAGGTCATAGTCCCAAAATGGATTTTAGAAGGGCGCATTCTTCCTGTAAAGGAAATCAAGCGATATTTTGATCTTTGGCTCAAAGAGGTAAGAAAAAGGGAACTTGCCCAAGGTCCATTCAAAATACTTCACAAGGATGTCAGGATAGAGAAACCAATTTTAACAAAGACAGCCAGGTATTCATACTACCTGATTCCTTTTAAAGATCGGCGTTTGGCAGCTATTTTCAATGCCTATAACGGGTCATTTGAGGAACTTCGTTACTTCCAACAACCGCAAAGGTATGTTGTGAACCCTAAAGTGATCAATAACAGGCTGAGTGAGACTCTTCGCGCCTATAAAGCTGATATAGTTGAAATATCGACTCCGAAACTTCAGTATGATCCTGAGTTAACCACGGTAGGTAGATTCTCACCCACATGGAAGGTTCAAGCAGCGGTAAGGGATGCGAGCGGGAAAGAGCACAAACTGCCAATCTATTTGAACATCAGAGGAGAGGTAATTAGTAGCTTAGAAAGGCTAAGAGCAAAAGGTCCAGAGATGTGCTGTGTTCATTTTGAGGGTCCGTTGCTGAAGCTGGGAGCAGTGTACCGTGTCGGAGACACTTTTATCGACTCATGCGCCAAGATCACTGTCCAACCCTTCCAATGGAGCAACAAGAAATGGACCAAAGACGGTTTCGCAGAGGTTGGGAATGCTGGACGCGCCGGTGGTTCTGGGCAGGAGATGACAATCAATAACGTAAACCTCGCCTTCGAGTTCCGCAGCTCCTGCAAAGACCTTTCCCTTCGCTTTGGTGAGTATGGTGGCAACCTCAACATTGGCATTAACGGGGACTTTAGGAACTTTGAAAACTTTGCTGACATCAATAACACCACTATTGGGGGCATCAATATTTCTGTGGTCAATGGTTTTGGTAACGATAAAGGAATGCTTAAATTATCCGGGACAATCCACAAGTCCAAGTTCACATTAGAGGAAAAAGAGGTGTGGGCTTCTATCATCATCGGCGGGCAAGAGCTGTGGATCGACGACGTTTGTTGTCTCAGGTAGCATCCTGATTGTAGGAACAGATATTTGGTCAGAGTACCAAGAAGAAGTCAAGTGAAAAAACCAGCTTTTTTTGAGACAACACTCCCCTGGTCCGGTTGAGTCCGGTTTTTTTGAGCATTATGGAAACTGGACTCAACGATCACGTCTTGGGCACTCGAGGTTCGGCGTGGCCGGTGTCGAACCCTGCCCTTGGTGCCCGACTTTTGAAAACCTGGGGTC
>JAJSZT010000081.1 GCA_030272815.1 Deltaproteobacteria bacterium | reverse complement strand
TGAATTTAATAAATATTGCAGGTTCTGTAGAAAACATACTTCGCATAAGGAGACAAAATAAAACCTTTGTCTGAATTTGTGATCGATAATATTATTGACAAGTTAAATCCAGGATTATGCAGGCCAGTAGCTCTAACGGTAGAGCGTCGGACTCCAAATCCGGGTGTTGGGGGTTCGAATCCCTCCTGGCCTGCCAGATTTTTAATTTAAAAAATAAATTAGATCTCGAAGCTCAGGGGATGAAAGATGTCCTTAATTGATTCGACTTTGAGATTTTTTTCTTTTTGGGTATATAATGGGAAGGTTACAAAGAAAAAAAACTTCTGCCGGCAAAAAAAAGAAAAAGCAAAGTGTCGATAGAGCACCATCATCTAAGGCAGGAATTGATGCTGCTTCCCCAAAGACAGGTTTAATATCAGATTCTGTCAGGGGCATAAAAAAAGCACAAACTTTATCCCTGAAGAAATCTTCGAGTACAGCCAGGTCTGAGTCAAGAAAACTTGAAGGAAATTTTTTGGACAGGCTTTTTGTTGCGGGGCCTTTACAAAAATCTTTACAGTTCCTAAGGGAGGTTAAGGTTGAGCTTAACAAGGTAACATGGCCCACACGCAAGCAAACTATAGGTTCCACGCTGGTAGTTATAATTCTTGTTATGATAATATCGTTTTTTTTAGGGATAGTCGATATTGGTTTGTCAAGTTTGATGGGTGTGGTCCTTAAATAGAATGAGGAGAAAAAAGTGGCTCTTAAATGGTATATAGTCCATGTTTATTCGGGTTTTGAAACCAAAGTCAAAATGGCTTTGGAAGAACGAATAGCTTCCTCCCCTCATTCTGATAAATTTGGCGAGGTGCTGGTCCCAACTGAGCAGATAGTTGAACTTGTTAAGGGAAAGAGAAAGGAATCATCCCGTAAATTTTATCCCGGGTACATTTTGGTTAAGATGGAACTTAATGAGGAAACCTGGCATATTGTTAATGATACAGCCAAGGTTACAGGATTTTTAGGTGGAAGAGAAAATCCGACTCCCCTTTCCGATGAAGAGGCTGAAAAAATTTTAAGCCGAATGGAAGACGGTCGACTGAAACCAAAGCCAAAATTCTTTTTCGAGGCAGGGGATGAGATCCGTGTAATAGATGGACCTTTTATGAATTTTAACGGAATAGTGGATGAGGTTAATCACGAAAAAGGTAAGATAAGAGTTCTGGTGACTATATTCGGCCGTTCAACGCCGGTAGAGTTGGAATTTGTTCAAGTTGCAAAGCTATAGACTTTCAGATAATTAATTTCACTGCGTTATCAGTCGTTGACGTATAACTAATACGCCTTCCTCCTTCTGGCCTTGTGAAATTAATTATCTGAAAGTCTATATAATATTATTAATAATTAGGAGTAGAAAGTACAAATGGCAAAACAAGTTATTGCGCAGATAAAATTACAGGTTGTCGCTGGTAAAGCTAATCCTTCTCCTCCGATCGGACCTGCATTGGGGCAGCAGGGAGTTAATATAATGGATTTTTGCAAGGCGTTTAATGCCAGGACATCTGATGATGAGGGGATGATAATACCTGTTGTTATAACTGTCTATCAGGATAGAACGTTTACTTTTATTACCAAGACGCCGCCTGCAGCCGTACTATTAAAGAAAGCTGCAAAGATAGCGAAGGGAGCCGGCGATCCAAAGCGTGAAAGAGTAGGCAAGGTCACCAGACAGCAGGTTGAGGAAATAGCCAAGCAGAAAATGGTTGATTTAAATGCTTATGATTTAAATGCTGCCTGTAAGATAGTTGAAGGAACAGCCAGAAGTATGGGAATAGAGATTGGTTAAAAAGAAAAGGAGTTAGTTACAAAAGATGCCGAAGCGTGGTAAGAAATACTTAAAATCAAGAAAGCAAATAAATGCCGAGATAAGATACCATTATACTGAAGCCGTGAAAATCTCTTTAGATTCATCGTATGCCAAATTTGATGAAACCGTTGATGTAGCTGTACGCCTTGGTGTTGATCCACGGCATGCGGATCAGATGATTCGTGGGACGGTAGTTTTACCAAACGGCCTTGGAAAGGAAGTCAAGGTTTTGGTATTTGCTAAAGGAGAGAAAGAAAAAGAAGCGCTTGATGCGGGTGCGGATTTTGTCGGCAATGATGATCTAATAGAGAGGATCAAAGGCGGATGGTTAGGCTTTGATAAAGCCGTTTCCACACCTGATATGATGGGTTCTGTAGGAAAGATGGGGAAAATTCTTGGTCCAAGAGGGCTTATGCCTAATGCAAAAACAGGAACAGTTACTTTTGATATTGCGAGAGCGGTTAATGATCTCAAGTCAGGCAAAATAGATTTCAGAGTAGAAAAAGCAGGTATAATTCATGTTCCTATGGGTAAGGTTTCATTTGGCGCAGATAAGATTATTCAGAATTTAACTGCATTTTTAGAAACAATTTTACGCCTCAAGCCTGCTTCCAGTAAAGGTACCTATATTAAGAGTATCGCCATATCGACTAGTATGGGCCCAGGAATTAAGATAGATACGGCAAGCATAAAGGAATTAATAACATAATTATTTTCGATAATACGAGCCTTAGTTTTATTGGCCAAAAAGCAAGGTGCGGTTATTAGTTTTTTAGTCGATTATATTTTGGCTTAATTGGTTGAATTTGTTTCCTGCCTAATCTCATGCAACAAATCAAATCAACCTGACTAATAATCTGACTAATTGATAAGATTACTGTCAAAGACCGTAGGTGCACATTTTTGTGTTTAATCGGCATAGCTGGCCTACCGAGATGGTTTTGAGATAAAGTTGTTGCCTCCGGTTTTTTACAGCTTGAGGAAGGGGGTGTAATAAATTCGTGCAAATAGATAAAAAGAAAAAAATTGTAGAAGATTTTCGTGAAATATTTTCGAAGTCCAAAGTTTTAATAGTTACTGATTACAAAGGACTTAATGTAACAACTATTAATGAATTGCGCAGAAAGCTCAGGGAAGCCGATGTTGAATATAAGGTGGTCAAAAATTCGCTTCTTGTCAGAGCTTCGGAAGATACTGATGCATCGCTGATTGCTGAAAATTTTAAAGGCCCTAGTGCAATTGCCATAAGTTATGATGATCCGGTTGCTCCTGCAAAAGTTTTGATGCAGTTTGCAAAGGATAATGCAAAACTTGAAATAAGGGCCGGTGTAATGGATGGCAAGGTGCTGGATCTAAGTGCAATCAAGGCCCTGTCGGAGCTTCCTTCTCAAGAAGTACTGCTGGGCAAGCTTCTTTCAGTATTAAATGGGGTTCCAACTTCTCTTGTTATAGCTCTTAGCGATATGCCTAAAAAGCTATTGAATGTTTTGAATGCAGTAAAGGAACAGAAAGAAGCTGCATAAAAATAATAGTAGAGGCACGGCGCGCCGTGCCTCTACTGTATAGATAATTTTGAAAAAACTGGAGGAAAGATAAATGGCAGATATTACCAAAGAAGATGTAATTGAGTTTATAGCAAATATGTCAGTGCTTGAGCTGTCTGAACTGGTTAAGGAAATGGAGGAAAAATTCGGTGTTTCTGCGGCCGCTCCTGTTGCAATGATGGCGGCCGCTTCTGCTGGTGAAGCCGGTGGCGCTCAAGCAGAGGAAAAGACAGAATATGATGTTATCCTTACAGCTTTTGGTGACAAGAAGATTCAGGTTATCAAAGAGGTCAGAGCAATTACCGGTCTCGGTCTCAAGGATGCCAAAATTTTAGTGGATAATGTTCCAAAGCCCATTAAAGAAGGAATAGTTAAAGAGGATGCTGAAAAGATAAAAGCCCAGCTTGAGGAAGCTGGAGCCCAGGTCGAGTTAAAGTAATAAAAAACGGATAGTCTTCGATCGTCGGCGCATTAGCGGTCCGTTGTGGTAAATAAAAAGAGCAGTTCCTGCTCGTGCTTTACAATTACTACAACGGACCATGGGCAAATAACCCCCTAATAATTTAATGTTGGAGATACTATGTCGGAAAAGCCTTTGGCAGCAAAGCGTATAAGGAAAAACTTCGGCAAGATAAGAAAAATCGTTGAAATACCCGATCTTATTGGCATGCAACGAGAATCCTTTAGTCGTTTTTTACAAATGGATGTTTCTCCGGAAGAACGTAAGGATATCGGGCTTCAGGCAGTATTTAAGTCTGTTTTGCCGATAAAAGATTTTACCGGAAGTGCTTCCCTTGAGTTTGTATCATACAGATTCGGTGAGATTAAGCAAAGCGTTGAGGAGTGTATACACAGAGGTATGACACATGAGATACCTGTACGTATCACGGTCAGACTCGTAGTGTACGATTTAGACAGAGATACAGGAGTTTCCAATATTCGAGATATAAAGGAACAGGAAATTTACTTTGGAACTATTCCCATGATGACCGAAAAAGGCACCTTTATAATAAATGGGACAGAACGGGTTGTTGTTAGTCAGCTCCACCGTTCATCCGGTGTATTTTTCGATCACGACAAGGGAAAGACGCATTCAAGCGGCAAGATTATATACACATCCAGAATTATTCCGGTGCGGGGTTCATGGATAGATTTGGAGATAGATCCTAAAGATATCGTTTATATCAGGATCGATAGAAGACGAAAGTTCCCTGTTACGATTCTTTTCAAGGCATTTGGATATACAACAGAAGACCTGCTGGACTATTTCTATGAAACTGAAAAAATAGTTGTTAACAGGAAACGTTTTTATAAGAGATTCAATGAGAATTTTCTTATTGGACAGCGCGCAAGCAGGGATATTAAAGCTCCTGAAAAAGGTACCGTTATTGTCAAAAAAGGGCGTATGTTTACTAAAGCCTCAATCCGCAGGCTGAAATCCGCCAACATGGAATTGATACCTTTAAATGTTGAAGATATTTTAGGTAAAGTATTTGCATATACAATAAACGATCCAAAGAGCAAAAAGCCTATTGTAAAGTCCAACGAAGTAGTTGATGAGGAGGCACTTTCAAGGTTAAGTGATGTGGGCATAACTGAATTTGATGTACTTTTTATTGATGGTATATCCAGTAGTGATTCTATCCGCAAGACACTTTTACTGGACAAGGTTGAAACAAAAGAAGAAGCACTCATTGAAATTTACAAAAGACTCAGGCCTGGGAATCCTGCTACACCTGAGGTCGCCCAGGATTTTGTTGATAACCTGTTTTTCAGGTCAACATATTATGACCTTTCTAAAGTGGGGCGTTTGAAAATTAACTTGCGACTTGGGATTGACGCTCCGATTGATTTAAATATTCTCAGAAAAGAGGATATACTTCTAACAGCAAAAACCCTTGTAAAACTTAAAGATACACAAGGAGCTGTTGATGACATCGATCATCTCGGGAATAGAAGGGTGCGTGCTGTGGGTGAGCTCCTCGAGAATCAGTATCGAATTGGACTTGTTCGCATGGAGCGCTCCATTAAGGAGCGGATGAGTCTGCAGGAGGTTGATGCCCTTATGCCTCATGACCTGGTCAATCCAAAACCGGTTTCCGCTGTTGTTAAAGAATTTTTTGGCACCAGCCAGTTAAGCCAGTTTATGGATCAAGCCAACCCTCTTTCAGAAACAACACATAAACGACGACTCAGCGCCCTTGGACCGGGTGGACTTACCCGCGAAAGAGCGGGGTTTGAGGTTAGGGATGTTCATCCATCACATTACGGCCGTATATGTCCTATTGAAACTCCGGAAGGACCCAACATCGGCCTTATTGTTTCACTCAGCACCTATGCGCGAGTTAATGAATTTGGATTTATTGAGACACCGTACAGCGTTATAAAGAATGCAACTGTTACTGATGAGATCAAGTTTCTTAGCGCTTTTGAAGAGAGTGAGCATCCTATTGCTCAGGCTAATGCACCTGTCGACAGCAAAGGGAAGTATATCAATCCCATTGTAACATCACGGGTGGCGGGTGAGTTTATGATGGTTCAAAAGGAGGATATCGAACTTATGGATGTTTCTCCTGACCAGTTAGTGAGTATTTCGGCTTCTCTTATACCATTTTTAGAAAATGATGATGCTAATAGAGCGTTGATGGGATCAAATATGCAGCGTCAGGCGGTTCCCCTGTTAGTAAATGAGGCTCCTTTAGTAGGTACGGGTATTGAGGGAGTAGTTGCAAAAGATTCAGGTGTTACAATAGTTGCAAAGAGGGATGGTTCTGTTGTTGATGTTGATGCTTCACGTATAGTGTTGCGGCATGATCCGGATGATATGATGGATGAAGGCAATGGCCAACAGGTTGAAAAAAATGTCACTATTTACAATTTTTCAAAATTTATACGTTCAAATCAAAATACATGCTTTAATCACCGTCCTATTGTGAGGAAAGGCCAGAAAGTTAAGACCGGCGATATAATTGCGGACGGCCCTGCTACAAATAAAGGAGAACTTGCTCTCGGGAAGAATGTAACTGTGGCTTTTATGCCCTGGGGTGGTTATAATTTTGAGGATTCAATCCTTGTAAGTGAAACGCTTGTCAGGGACGGGATATATACGTCCATTCACATTGAAGAATTTGAAGTGGTAGCCAGAGATACTAAGCTTGGGAAAGAAGATATTACACGGGATATACCTAACGTCGGAGAAGAAGCTTTAAAAAACCTGGATGAAAGTGGAACCATCAGGCTTGGCGCTGAAGTTGGCCCAGGGGACATACTGGTAGGGAAAATCACCCCAAAGGGTGAGACTCAGTTTTCTCCTGAAGAAAAGCTTCTGCGAGCCATTTTTGGAGAAAAAGCAGCAGATGTAAAAGATACCTCCTTGAGAGTACCACCAGGTGTCGAAGGTATTGTAATAGATGCAAAAGTATTTTCCAGGCGGGGTATTGAGAAGGATGATCGTGCGCGTTTGATCGAAAATGAGGAGATGGCTGCTCTTAAAAAGAATAGGGATGATGAGCTTTTTGTAATTGAAGATATTGTTCGTGAACAATTAGAGAAGTTGCTTGTTGGCAAGAAATGTGAATCACCCTTGAAAAAAGGCAAGAAAGTATTGATCGTAAAGGACAGCAAAATTGATTCAAATATTCTTGCCGGGATTCCCGTGGCTCACTTTGAAGGAATTGTTCTGAGTGATTCCGGACTGACTGAAAAGGTACATGATGTCCTTGAACAATACAGGGAACAACGCGAGCGTTGCAGAATAGTGTTTGAGCGGCAAATGAGCAGATACGAAAAGGGCGATGATCTTCTTCCAGGTGTAATTAAGATGGTTAAGGTTTATGTGGCCATGAAGCGTAAGCTTTCAGTTGGTGATAAAATGGCGGGTCGTCATGGTAATAAGGGCGTTGTTTCCAGGATTCTTCCGCAGGAAGATCTGCCGTATTTTGAAGATGGTACGACGGTTGATATGGTACTCAATCCATTGGGCGTACCTTCGAGGATGAACGTAGGGCAAATTCTGGAAGTTCATTTGGGTTGTGCTGCAAAAGGCCTTGGCGATCAGATTAACACTTTGCTTGAAGAGCAAAAGTTTAAAAATCTGCGAGACAAGATGAAGCGGATATTCAATGATTCGTCAGTTCAGGACATGATCGATAACATTGGTGATAAAGAGCTTTATGATTTTGCTGATAATTATAGAGAAGGGGTTTATATGGCAACTCCGGTTTTTGACGGAGCCAAGGAGGACGAAATCAAAACCCTTTTATCTGAGGCAGGGCTTAGTGCGTCCGCACAGACTACGTTATATGACGGGCGTACAGGAGAGCCTTTCAAAGAAAAAATTACGGTTGGTACAATGTATATGTTGAAGCTTCATCATCTTGTTGATGATAAGATACATGCTCGATCAATTGGTCCTTATTCACTTGTAACCCAGCAGCCTCTCGGAGGAAAGGCCCAGTTTGGAGGCCAGCGTCTTGGGGAGATGGAAGTTTGGGCTATGGAGGCTTATGGAGCTGCTCATGCTCTGCAAGAGTTTATAACGGTAAAGTCAGATGATATGGCTGGAAGGACACGTATGTATGAAAAGATTGTAAAAGGTCAAAACGTGCTCGAACCGGGCATACCTGAGTCTTTCAAGGTTCTGACAAAGGAGTTGCAGAGTTTGGGTCTTGATATAACCCTCATGGAGAAGGATTAACGATCGAAAATTATGGAAGGGAGTAAAATGGAAACTCTATATGATTTCTTCGCCAAACCCATGGATCCAAGGCATTATAAAGGTGTAAAGATTGGATTGGCATCGCCTGAGCAGATTCTAAAGTGGTCGCATGGGGAGATTAAAAAGCCGGAGACAATCAACTATCGAACCTTCAAACCAGAACGAGATGGACTCTTTTGCGCCAAAATTTTTGGTCCGACAAAGGACTATGAGTGCAATTGCGGTAAGTACAAGCGCATGAAGCACAGGGGCGTTATTTGTGAAAAATGCGGGGTTGAGGTTATTCAGTCAAAGGTCAGAAGGGAAAGGATGGCGCATATACAACTCGCTACACCTTGTGCCCATATATGGTTTTTGAAAAGCCTTCCAAGCAAGATTGGCAACTTGCTTGATATGACTCTAAAAAATATTGAAAAAGTATTATATTTTGATAGTTATATCGTAATTGATCCCAAGGATACCGGTCTTAGCCGAGGTCAGCTTCTATCAGATGATAAATATTACGAGGCGCGTGAAGTATATGGTGAAAAGTTTGAAGCTGGGATAGGAGCCGAAGCAGTTAAGAAATTACTTGAGAGCATTGATCTTAATACGCTATACAAAGAACTTAGAGAGGATATTAGTTCAACAGGCTCAGTTGCAAAGCGTCAAAAACTATCTAAACGACTAAAGATAGTCGATGCTTTCAGACGTAGCGGATTAAATCCGGTTTGGATGATTATGGATGTTATTCCTGTTCTTCCCCCTGATTTGCGCCCATTGGTTCCTCTGGAAGGTGGCAGGTTCGCCACATCCGATCTGAACGATCTCTATCGTAGAGTAATTAACCGTAATAACCGGTTAAAGCGTCTTATAGACTTAAATGCACCTGATATCATTGTTCGTAATGAGAAAAGAATGTTGCAGGAATCAGTTGACGTTCTTTTTGATAACGGCCGGCATGGGAGAGTTATTACCGGAACCAACAAGAGGCCTTTAAAATCGTTAAGTGATACATTGAAGGGCAAGCAGGGACGTTTTCGCCAAAATCTCCTTGGTAAGAGAGTGGATTATTCAGGTCGTACCGTTATTACAATTGGACCGAATCTCAGACTCCACCAGTGCGGTTTGCCAAAGAAAATGGCTCTAGAATTGTTCAAGCCTTTTGTTTATTATCGCCTTGAGCAGAAAGGGCTCGTTTCTACTGTAAAAAGTGCCAAGAAGATGGTGGAAAAAGGAACCCCGGATGTCTGGGATGCGCTGGATGAAGTGGTAAAAGAGTATCCGGTAATGTTAAACCGTGCTCCTACACTCCATCGTTTAGGTATTCAGGCATTCGAGCCTATTCTTATTGAAGGCAAAGCCATACAGCTTCATCCTCTTGTTTGTACGGCATTTAATGCTGACTTTGATGGTGATCAAATGGCTGTACATATTCCCCTTTCTGTCGAAGCCCAGATAGAGTGCAGGATATTAATGCTTTCAAGTAATAATATCCTTTCCCCGGCAAATGGGAGTCCAATTATTGTACCTAGCCAGGATATAGTCCTTGGTATATATTATATGACAAGAGAGATTGAAGAAGTCAGAGGAGAAGGAAAAAAATTTGCCGGCCCGGAAGAAGTCCGTTCTGCGTACGATGCAGGTGCCGTTGATCTCCATGCTAAAATTACTGTCCGTATTAATAAAAAGAGATTTGACACGACCGTTGGACGCATTCTGCTTTGGGAAATCATTCCTAAGGATAACATTATATTAATGCGTCAGATCATGGTTCCTTCAGAAGAAGAGGCGAAAGCCGTTTATGATAAGCTGCAAAAAGGCGCAAGCTTTGTTGACATGGTACGTCAATATTCACAGAGCCTCGACAAAAAGAATGAAGGTATTCTTGGTTTGCTTAGAAAGGATGAGTTCAAGAGGATATATCAGGCAAAAGATGAAGATGTTAATACAATATTTTCTCTTAAGCAGGGGGAGATCAGCAATATAATTTATTCTGATGACGCATATCATATTTTTGAAATTATAGAAAAGCAGCCCGGGATACCTTTTGATTCGGTCAACAAAGTAATGGATAAAAAAGCTCTACGTGAATTTGTTGATTATGCTTACAGGAATCTAGGGTCAAAAGCTACTGTCATACTTTCCGACAGATTGAAGGATATCGGGTACAAATATTCAACAGAAGGAGGCTTATCTATTTCAATTGATGCCATGATAATTCCTTCTGCAAAATGGGAAATTCTGAAGAGGGCTGAAAAACAGGTTGCTGAGATAAGCAGGCAATATATCGAGGGCCTTATTACTCGAGGTGAAAAATATAATAAAGTCGTTGATATATGGGCAAAAGCAACTGACGATGTTGCTGATGAGATGATGGAAGCCATGAAAATGGTTCCAGTAGTTAATAAAGAAGGCAAACCTGTTTTTGACGAGAAAAAAAAGCCTGTTTTAAGAGAAAGTTTTAATCCAATTTATATGATGGCGGATTCAGGCGCCAGGGGCAGCAAAGACCAGATGCGCCAGCTTGCGGGTATGCGTGGTCTTATGGCAAAGCCATCAGGAGAAATCATAGAAACTCCAATAACTGCTAATTTCAGAGAGGGCCTTTCAGTACTTCAATATTTTATTTCGACCCATGGTGCGAGAAAAGGCCTTGCTGACACTGCATTAAAGACAGCGAATTCAGGATATCTTACCCGGCGACTTGCTGATGTCGCTCAGGACTGTGTGATTATGGAAATGGACTGTGGAACAATGATGGGCGTTGAGGTTGAATCTCTTGTGGAAGGCGGAGAGATTATCCAGCGTTTGGGAGAGCGTATTTTAGGACGTGTTGCATCAGAAGATATACTTGATCCCTTCACAGATGAAGTGCTTGTAAAAGCCGGAGCAGATATAGATGAGGAGGCTGTAGAAAAGATTGAAGAAGCGGGTGTGACTATAGCCAAAATCAGATCCGTTCTTACATGCAAGGCAAAACATGGTGTTTGTGCCAAGTGCTATGGCCGCGATCTTTCACATGGCGCAATGGTTGAAATAGGCCAGGCTGTTGGCATTTTAGCAGCTCAATCTATTGGTGAACCTGGGACTCAGCTTACAATGCGTACATTTCATATTGGTGGAACAGCAAGCCGGAGAGTTGAACAGGCTGATATCAGAGTTCGAGTAGATGGGACTGTAAGTTTTATTGATCTGAATATAGTAGAAAATGCTGATAAAGAATTTGTTGTTATGAACCGGCGTGGCGGTGAATTAGCCATTATTGGCGAAGCTGGACGAGAGAGAGAACGGTTTCCCGTTATCTATGGCGCTCACATTGAAGTTAAAGACGGTCAAAAAGTTAAAGCCGGAGATCTTTTAGCGACGTGGGATCCATTTACGACACCAATTATTACAGAGATTGATGGAATCGTAAAATTTGGAGATATCATATCCGGCAAAACAATGCAGGAGAAAGTTGATCCGGCAACTGGAAAGTCAAGTCGCACTATAATTGAATCAAAGAGTATTGATGAACGTCCAAGAATTTCTATAAAAGACAAACATGGAAAAACAGCTATACTTCCAGGCTCAAAGGGGCTGGCGCGATACGCGCTTCCATTGGGAGCTATTCTGCTTGTTGAAGAAGGTGATCATGTCCATGCCGGCGGCGTTATTGCAAAGCTTCCACGCGCAACTACCAAGACCAAGGATATTACCGGCGGTCTTCCAAGGGTTGCTGAGCTTTTTGAGGTTCGCAAACCAAAAGAAATAGCTGTGTTGAGTGAAATCGATGGATATGTTTCAATTTCTAAGGCAACAAAAAAAGGTAAGCAGAAAATAACGGTTACTCCTGTTGATGTTGGTGAAAAGAAGGAATATCTGATTTCACAGGGCAAGCATATAAATGTTTATGAAGGAGATTATGTAAGGGCAGGCGAACCTATGATTGGTGGATCAGCGATACCTCAGGATATATTGAATATCAAGGGAGATATTGCATTAGCTCGCTATATAGTTGATGAAGTTCAGGAAGTATACCGTTTGCAAGGTGTGAGGATAAATGACAAGCATATTGAGGTAATCGTAAGGCAGATGATGAGGCGTGTTAAGATCATTGAAACCGGTGACACTGAGTTTATTTATGAGGAGCAGGTAGATAAACTAAGATTTGAGGATGCTAACAAAGAGGTGATTGAGAAAGGTGGAAAACCTGCTGTGGCGGAATCGCTTATTTCGGGAATTACCAGGGCTTCTCTCAGTACAGAAAGTTTTATCTCTGCCGCTTCGTTTCAAGAGACAACGAAAGTCCTCACAGATGCGAGTATTGCAGGGAAAGAAGATTATCTTTTGGGGCTTAAGGAAAATGTTATTATGGGCAGACTTATTCCCGCAGGTACCGGGTTGCCTTTATACAGTGATGCCAAAGTTGTCCCGACTTAAATTTTTTGCATAAAAAAGCTTGACAATATTGTTCTATGCGGATAAATAAAATCTTTTTTGTCAACACGTGAAATGCGTTTGCGGATACTATATTATAGAGGCTTTTAAAGGGAGAATATGCCGACCATTAACCAGTTAGTTAGAAAAGGCAGAAAGCGAATTAAAAAGAAGACCAATACACCGGCTCTAAAGGGAGCTCCACAAAAGAGGGGAGTGTGTACACGCGTATATACTTCAACACCCAAGAAGCCCAATTCTGCTTTGCGTAAAGTTGCAAGGGTCAGGCTGACTACAGGGGCAGAGGTTACAGCTTATATCCCCGGCATTGGGCATAATCTTCAGGAACATTCGGTAGTTCTGGTTCGCGGAGGTCGTGTAAAGGATTTGCCAGGTGTAAGGTATCATATTGTGAGGGGTATTCTTGATACACTGGGGGTTGAGGACCGTAAGCAGGGAAGATCAAAATACGGTGCGAAGAAGCCTAAATAATTTAATACCTAAGTTGAGCGATTTTTTGCGAAGAAATGTGCCAAGATCTTGATGCAGCAAGGTTTGCGAAAAAAGTAGGCATACCAATGGATATGTCGAGACTTTTCGCAAGTCCTTGATGCGCAAGAGATTAGTGCAGGTCGAGTAAAAAATCGCTCAATTTAGGTAATATGATGGTGAGGATATGCCAAGAAGAAGAGAAGTGCCTGAGAGAATAACTATACCTGATTCCAAGTATAGCAACAAGCTCATATCAAAATTCATAAAATCTATGATGCTAGATGGAAAGAAGAGCATAGCTGAGAGAATGTTGTACGATGCATTTGATATTATTGAAAAAAAGACAAATGAATCTCCAGTCAAGATTTTTGAAAAGGCAATTGATAATGTTAGGCCGTTAATTGAAGTTAAGTCACGACGTGTAGGTGGCTCAACTTATCAGGTTCCTACAGAAATTAGACCATCCCGTCGGACGGCTTTAGGTATTAGATGGATTATAAGTTTTGCACGCAAAAGACCTGAAAAGAGTATGGATAGAAAATTGGCCGGAGAGTTATTAGATGCTGCTAATAACAGAGGCGCTTCCGCCAAGAAAAGGGAAGATACGCATAAAATGGCTGATGCAAACAAAGCATTTGCTCATTATCGCTGGTAACCCTGATTGAGCGAAAGCCGATGATACCCCATCTCCTGCGTTGTCAAGTGTTCGCAGTCGCTTACTACGGCTTCACCCTTTCCGCCTTGGATCTGGGGCATCCTCTACACTCGCTCAATCAGGGTAATGAAGTAATGAAGTCATGAGAAAATGTTTATAGCTCAAAGTTTAAAGCAAATTATTCAAACCA
>JAJSZT010000080.1 GCA_030272815.1 Deltaproteobacteria bacterium | reverse complement strand
GACAGTGCGGCGACTTCCCGCGGCGCGACATCCTGTTCTTTTAAGCTTTTGCAGTTTCTTCTGCCGTCTAATGGTGGTTCTGGCCGGCTTTTATTTTGTTATGGACGGTCATTGGCAGCGTCTGATTGTTTGCATGTTGGGTTTTTTAGGGATGCGGAGCATCCTTGTGCGACTCTGGGGGCCGGAAAAATGCATATAACTCCTGATACTTTAATTATCTTTCAATGGGGTCCTGTTTCACTGAATGCAACCATTCTCTTTACATGGTGCGTGATGGTTTTGATGGTTGTCGGCTCCTGGCTGATAACCCGAAAGCTTTCCACGGGAATCCATTTGTCTCGATGGCAGAACCTGATTGAAGTTCTGGTGACCGGTATGAGGGATGAGATCCGCGACATCAGCAGCCAGGACCCGGGCAGGTACCTTTCTTTTGTGGGCACGCTCTTCTTATTTATAGCTGTTTCGAATCTTCTTGGCATTGTTCCCGGTTATGTGCCGCCCACAGGCTCTTTTTCAACTGCGACAGCGCTTGCCCTGTGCGTCTTTGTAGCTGTTCCCCTCTATGCTATTTCCCAAAAAGGTCTTTCCTACTTGAAAGAGTACATCGAGCCCTCTATATTTATGCTGCCGTTCAATATTATCGGGGAGATATCGCGCACCTTTGCACTGGCGGTTCGACTTTTTGGAAACATTATGAGCGGTACGATTATCGCTGCCATCCTGCTTGGCATTGCGCCTCTTATCTTTCCGGTTCTCATGCAGGTTTTAGGACTTTTGATCGGATTAATTCAGGCATATATCTTCGCAATCCTGGCTATGGTATATATCGCTGCTGCAACTCATGTGCAGCGCAAGGAAAGAGAGACCGGCCGGCAAAGCGAGAAAGGAGATTTGTCAGATGGATAATATTAGTATTATTGGAGCCATATCCATTATTGTTGCCGGACTGACTATGGCCATCGGTTCGATTGCTCCAGCGCTGGGAGAGGGGCGAGCGCTGGCCCAGGCATTGAGCTCCATTGCTCAGCAGCCCGATGAGACCAATAGCATTACCAGGACTTTGTTTGTAGGTATGGCCATGGTGGAATCTACCGCCATTTACTGCTTTGTGGTGTCTATGATTCTGATTTTTGCCAATCCATTCTGGGAGTATGTTGTATCCAAGGCCGGAGGATAACCTGTGCTTATTGACTGGTTTACCGTGATTGCCCAGATCATTAATTTCCTTGTACTCGTCTATCTGCTCAAGCGTTTTCTTTACGGCCCGATTATCAGGGCCATGGACGAACGAGAGAAAAAAATTGCTCTTAGCCTGGAAGAAGCCGGCAAGAAGAAAGATGAGGCTGACCTCGAAGCGGAAGACTATCGCAGAAAAAACAGGGAATTTGATGAGCACCGCGAAGAGATGTTTTCTCAGATCAAGGAGGAAGTGGAGGTTCGCCGGAAAGATCTCATAAACGAAGCCCGCAACCAGGTTGATGCCGGCAGGACAAAGTGGTATGAGGCGATCCGGAGAGAGAGAGAAGCGTTTCTTCAAGACCTGCGACGTCGGGCAGGGAGGCAGACTTGCGCCATTTCCCGCCGGGTCTTAAAGGATATGGCAGATGTTGACCTGGAAGATCACGTCATACATGTCTTCATTAAAAGGCTGCTGAGTCTTAACAAGGATGAGACAGAGGCGCTTAAGGAATCCATACATCGATTACCGCAAAAAATCAGCGTGCGCAGTGCTTTTAAAATTCCGGGGAAACCGGCCGGAGAAATTAAGGAAGTTCTGCGGAATCAGGCAGACGGCCATGTTGATGTGCAGTTTGAGGTTTCACCGGACCTTATATGCGGCATTGAATTGAAATTACAGGGCAGCAGAATATCGTGGAATGTGGATGATTATCTGGAAACCCTTGAAGAGAGTCTGCTTGCAGCGCTTGAGAATAAAGGAGAAAAAGCTGCTGAGAAAGAGGATGGCAGAGGATAACACAACACTGAAATCATTTTTGGATGACATCTTCACGCTTTTTGACGGCGTTCTTGAGAACCACAGACCGGAGCTGAAGAGCCGTGAGGTGGGCACGGTGAACTATATCGGCCAGGGCATTGCACGGGTGGATGGTTTGCCGGGAGTCAGATCAGAGGAACTGGTCCGCTTTTCCGGCGATGTCTATGGCATGGTTTTTAACATCGATGTTTCAGAGATAGGGGTTATTCTTTTTGGCGAAAGTGATGAACTGAAGGCTGGTTCCGAGGTAAGAAGCACCGGGCGGGTTCTGGATGTGCCGGTAGGTGATGCCCTGATCGGCCGCTTTGTGGATCCCATGGGCCGCCCTCTGGATAATTTGGGCCATGTCCATACTTCCGGGCGACGTCCTGTTGAACGGCAGGCTCCTGAGATTATGGACCGTTCTCCTGTGACAGTTCCGCTTCAAACCGGGCTCAAGGTGGTGGACGCATTAATTCCGGTCGGTCGCGGCCAGCGGGAACTCATTCTTGGTGACAGGCAAACAGGCAAGACAGCGATTGCGCTGGATACGATGATCAACCAGAAGGATAAAGATGTTATCTGTATCTATTGTGCCATTGGCCGGAGAAGCTCATCTGTAGCAAAACTTATTAACGATCTCCGCAAGCACGGCGCCATGAGCTACTCTATTGTTGTGGTAGCTGAAGGTGAAAGCCCTCCCGGGTTGCAGTTCATCGCGCCCTATGCCGCAACCACCATGGCAGAATATTTTATGGAACAGGGAAGGGACGTGTTGATCATATACGACGATCTGACACGTCATGCCCGGGCATATCGGGAGGTTTCGCTTTTGCTGCGTCGTCCTCCCGGCAGGGAGGCCTTTCCGGGCGACATATTCTATATCCATTCCAGACTCCTTGAACGCGCAACCCATCTCCGGGAAGAGCTCGGGGGCGGCTCTTTGACTGCCCTGCCCATCGTGGAGACAGAGGCTCAAAACATATCCGCATATATTCCAACAAACATCATCTCGATCACTGACGGCCAGATATATCTTTCCCCTGACCTCTTTCAAAAAGGTATCCTTCCGGCTGTGGATGTTGGGAAATCAGTATCCAGGGTTGGCGGAAAAACACAGCTTGCCGCATATCGAGCCGTTGCCGGCGACTTGCGCCTTTCCTATTCGCAGTTCGAGGAACTGGAGACATTTTCACGTTTTGGAACGCGTCTGGATGAGGAGACACGCAAGACTCTAGATCGCGGGCGCCGGGTCAGGGAAGTTCTCAAACAGTCTCAATATGAACCCATGCCTGTTCCAGAGCAGGCCGCTGTTCTTGTGGCTGTAACCGGCGGCATTTTTGATCAGATATCGCTCGATCAGATAGCAGGAGCCGAGCAGCTTATACGTAAGGCCGTTACCACACAACTGCCTGATCTTTGCGCGCGCATTCAATCCGGAGATAAACTCAGTGATGAAGATCGTAATGCCGTTCTGAGCATAGCCGGGGAGGCCGTTGAAAAAATGATACATGCTCCTATTGTTGATGGCTTAATCGGGTAAGGGGTAGTTTCTCTCACCCCCTCCCCACAACACCACGGCTTGCGGATCAGCACCGGGCGTTTCACAAAGCTTATCTGGCCGTGGCCGGATAATGAATGTTAACTATTTGGGTCGGGCAATTCGTTGACTCCTGCCCGATCACCCGATACGTTGCTGCATCAGACGCTGTCAGTATCCTGACCGCATGACGGACAGGCCTTCCCGGATAAGAATGTGAACTTTTGCTACCCGCAGCATTTACCATATTTCCTGAACCCTCAGACAAAACCTCACGATTCAACCCTTGCCATCGGCTAATACTTTTGTTAATGTGTTAAGCACATTAACAGGGTTCACGTATAGGGGACTTACACCCCATTAGTTCACGCCCATGCCGGGCGTACACAAATAAATGCAGCCGACCTCATAAACTCGGCGGCTGACAATGTGAATGCTACTTGTTAAAAAACAAAGGGATCTTACATCATGCAAAACACCATAGAAATAAGTCACCTTTCCAGAGAAGAGAAGCTGAGGATTATGGAAGTCATTTGGGAAGACCTGTCAAGAGAGGATGAAGAAATTGAATCCCCTAACTGGCATCAGAAAGCTCTGCAGGAAACAGAACGTCGTCTAAGTTTGGGTCATGAGAAGATTATTGACTGGCAACCCGCAAAAAAAGAACTCCGGGAACGTTTCGAATGAGAATCAAGATACTTTCCACTGCACTGAAAGATTTATCTGAGGGCCGATTGTTTTACGAAAAACAAGGAGAAGGACTGGGAGAGTACTTCTTTGATTCTCTGTTTTCCGACATTGACTCTTTGATGCTTTATGGCGGAATCCACCCAAAGTTTATTGGCTATCACCGCATGCTGTCCAAAAGATTCCCTTACGCTATCTATTACAGGCTTGAAGCAAAAGCTGTAGTTGTGGTGTATAGAGTACTTGACTTGCGCCGTGATCCTAAGAGGATCAGGCAATCATTGGAGTCTGGGCGAACCAGGCGCCACACTTGACCGCAAGGGGTGCGGGCTTATTGGCGGCAAAATCGACCGGGTGCCGGTAAGAAGCCCTTTTGATTGACCAAATCCTTTTTCAGTTAACACATTTGGGGAATTCGTCGCTCCGCCCAAGGATTTCGACTGAAAAAATGAAGTCAGACAATGCAAACGATTGAGCCGCTGAAACGCAAAATTAAGAGCGCCCAGGATCTGCTCTCTGTTGTGAAGACGATGAAGGTTCTTGCCGCTGTAAGCATTCGGCAGTACGAGAGGGCTACGGAATCTCTTGTCGAATACAACCGAACGGTCGAAATGGGATTACAGGTTGTTCTGAAACAGAGACCCGAGGGGATTAGAATAGCTGAGCCCGTTCCAAAAGAACGTCTTGGAGTTATTATTTTTGGTTCGGATCAGGGTATGGTTGGGCAGTTTAATGAAGTGATTGCGCGCCATGCGGTCAGTGAAATAAACAAACTCCAGGTAAAGCAAAAAAATCGCATAGTGCTGGCAGTGGGCATGCGAGTCATTTCAGCTCTTGAAGAGGCAGGACAGCCGGTTGAAGAATACTTTTCTCCGCCCGGCTCAACGGCCGCCATCACATCTGCGGTAGAGGATCTGGCGCTGAAAATGGAGGAGTGGCGCTCGCAGCAGAAAATCGATCAAATCGTTATATTTTATAACAGAGAGCGTGGCGCATCTTATTCTCCTCATACCATCCATCTTTTGCCGGTCGATCCCGGATGGTTTCAAGATCTGGAGCAGAAACCCTGGCCCTCGCGCGCCATCCCTTTTTTTACTATGGATTGGAACCGGCTGTTTTCTTCATTGATTCAACAATATCTCTTTGTATCCCTCTATCGTGCCTTTGCCGAGTCTCTGGCCAGCGAAAATGCCGGACGTCTTGCATCCATGCAGGCGGCTGAAAGGAATATTGAAGATCTTCTGGAAGAACTCAACTCTCAATTTCAGCAACAGCGTCAGAGTTCTATTACGGAAGAACTTTTAGATATTGTGGCCGGCTTTGAGGCATTAAGATGAAAAATCGGCGGCGTGGCTCGTTTATGAGACAATGCCAATAAAATACAAATAAGGACTTGATATTTTACAAATCTTTAATAGGAATTGGATAGCTAAAGATGACTGATTCTGTTGACAAAAAAACGTACACCTTTTTCATGCCGGGCGAAGAGCGCATTTACTTTCGCTATTTCCATCTCATTGCAATTGCCCTCCTGCTGATTGTGATTGCCTTTCAGGTAGTTACCTCGGAGGCGAGTGTGAAGGATGCCGTGGTGACCGGGCTCGTTTTTGTCTCGCCTGTTTATTTCGTTTACTTTGTATTTGGAAAACGGTTTGCTGATTTCGTGACGCTTGATTTTAATGCGCGCAAGGTCCGCTTTTCTTTTTCCGACGAAAGAGGTACGTTTGAAAGGGATTTTCAGGATATCAAGAAGATCAATTTTAGATTCTATCTTACGTTTGTGATGGATGACGCACGAATCATGGTGAAACGGCCGCAAAACAAAAAAGAAATTTTTCGGCTGCTTAAAAATGTATTCACGGTTGACGTTGGTATGTTTGGGGGAATCTAGCGAATGAAAAACGCTGAAGATAGTGTTTATGAAGGTAAACATCAGCATATAGATTCTATAGACAGCACTGGATTCCGTCTTTTGATAACGCTTATGCTCAACTTCATAATCCCTGTAATTCAGGTAATCGGCGGTCTTTATGCCAACAGCATGGCCCTGATTTCCGATGCTACCCACAATTTCAGTGATTTTACTGCTGTATTGATTTCTTATGTCGGCTATCGAATCGGCCAGAGGCGGCCTTCGGCTCAACATACATTTGGATACTGGCGCGCCGAGATAATGGCGGCACTTTTAAATGTGGCAATTCTTGTTGGAGCTTCCGTATATATTGTTTACGAAGCGTCCCAGCGGCTTTTCAATCCTGAAACAGTGACAGGATTGGTTGTGGTGTGGATTGCAGGGGTCGGTGTTATAGGAAATGGACTTTCCGCCTGGCTGCTTCATAAGGATGCCAAGCGCAGCCTAAATGTAAGGGGAGCCTTTCTGCATATGCTTGGAGATCTTTTTACCTCTGTTGCCGTGTTAGTTGGCGGAATAGTACTCATCTTTAAACCCTGGTACTGGCTGGATCCGGTTCTTTCTTTACTTATCGTTTATTTTATAATGAAAAACTGCTGGGGGATTTTGAAGGAAGCCAGCGGCATCTTGATGAATGCAACACCTGCAGGAATAGACATAGAGGAAGTAAAAGAAACTCTTGAACAGATTCCAGGTGTTTGTGGAGTTCATTATCTTCATGCATGGAACCTGAGTTCTTCAAGCATAGCATTTTCCTGCCATATAGTGGTTTTGGATCAGCCGGTCAGCAATACTGAAACTCTGGCCAAGACAATTCGAGAAACACTGCTTAACCGTTTTGGTATTGACCATCCAATACTTCAGTTTGAAACTTCTCAATGCGGAAATGGAACCATCCTGTGTGAAATTTCCGGCAATGGGCCGAAATCCGATTAATAAAATCCTATCGCAGATAAATTCTTGGTACACGTTCCATTATTGTTGAAACAACTTCATAGTTGATTGTATTTATCGTTGAGGCTATTTCATCTACAGTTATTGAAGAATTGCCCTGCTTGCCGAAAACAACTACTTCTTGCTCCATTACAATTTCCGGAATTTCACCCACATCAAGCATGGTCATGTCCATGCAGATGCGTCCCACGATTGGCGCACTTTGACCGCATACAAGCATGCGGCCTTTTGAGGACAGCAGCCTGTTAAGTCCGTCCGCGTAGCCGATGGATACTGTGGCAATAGTTGTGGGCTTTTCAGTCTCATAGGTTGTTCCATAACTTACTTTGAAACCAGCCGGAACTTTTTTTAAATGAATTATCTTTGTCTTCAGTGCCATTGCCGGTTTTAGATTAATGATGCTTCTGTCCACTTCCTCTGAGGTGTAAAGCCCATAAATTGAAATGCCGGCACGAACCATATCCAGATGGGTTTCCGGCATATTTATTATAGCTGCACTGTTTGCAGCATGAGTTACAGCTATTTCCAGGCCTGCGATGCGTAGCTGGTTAAGAAAGTCCATAAATATTTCAAACTGTTTGCCGGCATAAGACCTGTCCGATTTATCGGCTGTTGCAAAGTGGGTGTAAATACCTTCCAGCTCAAGCATAGGTAAACGAGAGATTGATTCAACCTCACTTAGAGAGTTATCTTTAATTCCCCTCAAAAGCCCAAGTCTTCCCATTCCTGTATCCACTTTTATGTGAACTTTAATTTTTTTACCGTATGCGGTCGCGGCCTGAGAAAGCTTTTCGGATGTTTCGTAAGAATAGACAGTTTGTGTGAGGTCGAGTTCAATAAGTTTTTTTACATGTATTGGAGAAGTATATCCGAAAATCAGAACAGGCGCATCAATGCCGGCTTTTCTGAGCTGAATACCTTCTTCAATATTCGCAACACCAAGCGCCTCTGCGCCGTTTTCAAGCGACCGCCGGGCAACTTCAATTATGTCGTGCCCATAAGCATTTGCCTTTACAATGGCCATAAAGCGTGCCTTTGGGTTTGTGATGCTCCGTAATTCACGGATATTGTGGGCTATGGCTTTAAGATCAACTTCCGCCCAAACAAGTGGAGAGTCCAAGAGAATACCTCAAAAAGTTTATTTTGAATTCAAAAAATTAATATTAACACAACACAGTTTTAATTACACCAGAAATTTATAAATTTATTTTGTATATGTCGCTTTTGTAACCTATTGATTTTAAACAAGTCGAAAATCATGCCAAATTTTGATGCAATTGCCCTGATCAAAACCCAAATAGTGCTTGTCAAGTGTTTTTAAATTTGATAATTATTTAAAATATAACTACTAACTATTTCAACAATCAAACACAAGAAAGGAAAGGAGGAATTATGAGAAGAACTATAGCAACCTTTACAGCTTGCGCAATCCTATTCTTTGTCATGGGTTGTGCGACACCTTATCCTGTCGGCACGTTATATACGCAACTGGAACTCCCTGTCGCAGTCACAGCGAATAGTGGAACGCCAACCAAAGTAGGCACATCCAAATGCATCAGCGTTCTGACGTTGGTAGCAATAGGCGATGCCAGTATTGAGGCCGCGAAGAAGGACGGCGGCATAACAAAGGTGCATCATGTTGATTGGGAAGTGGAGAACATTCTGGGAATCTTTGGAAAATACAAAGTCACCGTCTATGGAGAATAATTCTGCCTAACCTCCACAGGAAAGGCCATCAAGCTAAAAACCGACAAAGACCTCGGTAAATAGTCGTTCTTTAATCCCCCGATAAAATATACTCCTTTCGGTTGGGCTGTAGTGTTACAACAAGTCCTTCCGAAGGAGTATAACCTGCCAGTAACACAGTAACAGTCCACGGGTTCAAAGGTTCAGGGTTCAGAGTTTCATAGATCGTAGGAGGCATGAATGGTGTTAGCGCTAAAGACCTTTTTGGTTCTGGCTTGTCCAGGTTAGGTCCAAGTAAAGAACCATATCTTATTGTTCATTTCAAACACAGCCAT
The DNA here is from genome assembly GCA_030272815.1 of Deltaproteobacteria bacterium. Classification (GTDB taxonomy): domain Bacteria; phylum Desulfobacterota; class Desulfobacteria; order Desulfobacterales; family ETH-SRB1; genus B13-G4. The sequence goes on along the minus strand of JAJSZT010000080.1, from coordinate 4,999 downwards.
TCGTGATTACGTTAACAGCTCTATATTAGCCTATATAGAATATGCGGTGCTCTTTTTAGTTCTCTTTAGTTATTGACATACAAGCAGCTTTTTGCCATATTCACGTTCTAACAAAAAACAAATTTCTATCACTGAAGAAAGGAGCATAGTATGTCAAAAAAGCTGATTAAATGCGTATCGTGGTTTCTCGTTGTCGGAATGTTTGCATTGGGTATTGTACCCAGAGTTGATGCAGGGCTTTCACCTTCAGAGATAATCGTTTTTTCGCAGGCTGACAGGACTTCTCACCTCCAAAACATTCAAAAGATTCTTGAGACAAAGATGGTATGCAAAAGGCTCCAACAACTCGGCCTATCGCAGGATGACATTCAGAGGAGGTTAAGCAGGCTAGATGATCAACAGATTCACCAGATCGCCTTAAAGCTTGATAAAATCAGAGTTGGTGGCAACGGCTTCGAGGTTCTGGTAGTGCTTCTTCTCATAGGAATATTAGTTGGAGTTTGGTTTTATGCTTCAGGCAAGAGAATTATTATTCAAAGCAAGTAGCACTCATGTTCCCCAACATATATTTCCATCCAAGTTGCCGTGTCTGAAAACTTGACCGGATTTATTGTGTGGGTTCGTGGATGCCTGTATATGTTTCCTTTCGTCCTCCCCCTCCTTTTTTCATGCGCAGGAACTCCTGACGTCAATGAATCCAGGGCATTTCAGATAATTGAAGGTGTGCCGTTTTATCCTCAGGAAGCATATAAGTGCGGTCCTGTCTCACTTGCATGTGTTTTGAATTATTGGCGGACAGGTGTTTCTCCTGAGAATGTTGCATGCGAAATATATAGTGAATCAGCAAAGGGCACGCTTGACATTGATATGATTTTGTATGCGGAGAGAAAGGGTCTTAAAGCCAGGCAGTATAAGGGCAGTGCTGAGGATATTAAGCGCAATATTGATTTGGGCTACCCATTGATAGTCCTGGTTGATTATGGTTTCTGGGTTTATCAGCAAAACCATTTTATGGTGGTTGTCGGTTACAACAAAAATGGAATCCTTGCAAATTCAGGAAGAGATCAACTCAAGTTCATACCTTTCAAAGTTTTTTTGAAGTCATGGGAAAGAACAAATTTCTGGACAATGCTGATAAGCCCCAAACAATGAGCTGTATGTCATATCTAAAGCGCCGACTATCTCATATCTTGTTGCTTAGCTGTTGCTCATTGCTGTTTTCTTCTGGGCTGTTTTCTTCCGGCTGCGTCCTTCCAAAAATTATCGTGTTTGAAGATCCCCTGACATCTGAGGAACACTTAGAACTCGGGGTGGTTTATGAGAAAAAGGGTGAGTTTGACAGTGCAATAAAACAATACAGATTGGCAGCCAAGAAACTTCCTATTGCTTATCTTTATCTCGGCAATGCACATTTTCAGAAAAATGAATTGCATGAGGCAGAAGAATCTTACAAAGAGGCAATAAAAAGAGAAGCTCACAATGCTGATGCCTATAATAATCTGGCATGGCTTTACTACGTGAAGAGCAACAACCTCGATGAAGCGGAAAGGCTTGCCAAAAAGGCTCTCGAACTCAATCCTTCGAAAAAGAACATTTACGGCGATACACTGGAGAAAATAAGAGAAGTCAAAAAGCCTTGAAACAGGTTTCGGAATAAATGGATTTTATAGTATTATTATACTACATACACCCAAAAGTTCAAGTTAGGAACTGGGACGAAATAACTTCCCCAAGTAGGCGCATAGATTTGGGTCAAATTTGTTCGATCTCGAATCACAAAAGTTGATGGAATAGCGGGCTATTTTGATATTTTTGTGATTTGAGATCGGGCAAAGGTGGCCTGAAGCTGTGATGCATAGTTGGGGAAGTTGTTTCGTCCCCGTTCCTTATGACCGGTCTGTTACTTCTTGTCCAGATTCATGTGCCTGGCATACTCGATGACCTGTCGGCGATTTTCCAGGTGAAGCCGCTCGATAATCTCACCCATGTGGTATTTGATGGTGCGCTCGGACAAGAACAACTTTGCCCCAACCTCTTTATAGGCCAGACCCTGAGAAACCAGGGTCAGAACCTCAACTTGGCGCGGCGTTAAACCCTCCACTTTCTCCACCGCCCGTTCTACCGATCCACTAATCCCACCTTGGTGGGCAAATTCTTTCAGGACCCGGTTGGCAAGACCTGGAGAGAGAGGGGCCTCACTCCGCATCAATCCCGAGAGCAGTTCAAAGAACTTGTCGGTTTCTTCGGCCTTGAGCAGGTAGCCGCATGCCCCGCTCTTGATCGCCTCGAACAGGTGCTCGTCGTTTTCTGACATGGTGAGCATCACGATTTTGACCTTGGGCTGTTTTGTCTTGATCAGGCGGGTGGCCGCCAAGCCATTGAGCCGTGGCATCTGGATATCCATGAGGATGACGTCCGGCAGCAATGCGCGGGCCTTTTCCAGTGCTTCCAGTCCATCGCTGGCCGTTCCGACCACGTCGATGCCGCGAGTGGTCAGCAGGGTTTTCAGCCCGTCCAGAAAAAGAGGGTGGTCATCTACCAGCAAGACCTTCATGGTTCCTCCTTTCGCAATGGCACGCGAACAGTCACCCGGGTGCCTTTCCCGGGCGCCGAGTTCATCTCGAAAAGCCCCTCTGCAGCTTCCGCACGTCCTCGCATCGACCGTATCCCAAAACCATCGTATGCGCTTATCCCTTTTGGATCAAAACCCCGGCCGTCATCTTCAATGGTAATGCGAACCTGTCCGTCACAAAAGGCAACGTTCACCCGCGCTGAACTGGCTTCTGCATGCTTTCTTACATTGGTAAGCGCCTCCAGGATAATCGGCTGGAGCTGAATCTCGACGATACCATCGATCCGTTTGTATTTCAGTTCAGGGGAAACCACCAGCTCTGTGCGGATTCCATAATTTTGGCTGTAGTGCTTGAGGTAGTAGCGAAGCGTCAATAAAAGACCCTGCTCTCCCTGTGAACCGATCTTAACTCCAAGCAGGTATTCGCGGACGGATTCCTTAGCCTCCTGAGTAATATCGGCAAGGCGCCGCAGGCAAGACTCGACCTGGACCGTCTCCCCTTTTGCCAGAAGTTCACTCGCTGATTTGGCCTGCAGGTGCGCCGCCGCAATCATTTGACCGATACCATCATGTAGATCACGCGCCAGCAGTTCCCGCTCATTCAGCATGGCAAGGGTCCGCTGCTGATCCATGATTTGCGCCTGGATCAGTCTCTGATCGGTAATGTCGTGGAACAAAATAAGACGCCCAAGGTGGAAGCTGCGTCGATCAATGAGAGGTAAAATGGAAATTTGATACCAGCGGGCATGGGTATCCCCGCAGAGGGCTTCACATTGCGTTTTACCTGAATCACGGACAAGGCGTAACAGCTCGGGATAAGCCTGTAGGACCTCAGTAACCTCCCTGCCGACAACCTTTGATCTTACGATACCGAGGACTTCTTGTGCGGCTTCGTTAACGTCGGCGATGCGGTTTTTGGCATCCAGCACCATCATTCCGTCGGTCATCTTTTCCATGACCGTATCGCGCACCACCGGCACCACAGCAAACATGTGGAAGCGAAAAACGGCCAAGGCATAAGGCAGCAGGGCAAAATTCACTACAACAACCACAGGATTGAGCGGTGCGATCGGGTTCCAATGTATGATATCAAGGAAATATGTCGCTCTAATAATAACCGGTGAGAGGATAAGCCAGACGGCTATCCAGCGGTGCCGCGGGGAGCGCGCGAAGAGCCAGGTGAGTACCATCAGGTGCAGTAGACTTAAGAAATAGGCATAGAAAACAGCCCCCCAGCTCGCAGGTCCGCGGTTGACATGAACATTACCGTCAGACCAGATCTGCGTCCATACGAGATGGTGAGTATCGTTCGTCAGGATCAGCAGCGCATATAGGAACGGCAGGACAGCCAAAGCAAAGACCGCCCGTCGGGTTACCCACTTGCCTAGTCCGGCATACTCAAGGGCAAAGCACAATTCCGCAATGACTGCCGGAAGTATTAGAGCCCTCTCGAACTTGAACCAGAAAATCCTGGTGTTATCATCCGTGCCGGCCAGCCCCAAGGCATTGGCCAGAACCCAAAGCATTATCGCTGTCAGCAGAACGATAAAGCAAACGGCCCCTGGCACAGTACGGTCTCGAAAGGCATAAAGCCCCATCGCCGCCAAAAATACAGCGGATGCGAATAACGGCCAAATGTAAGGCGTGTACTCATAGGGCCATGTCATATTTTACCACAATGGGCAAAGTCTCGTTGAAGAGAGCGCCCGGTTTTTTTACTTTTTTTGAATGATTGCCTTTTTACAAACCACTCCAACATGATCAATATTTACAGTGCGTAAAGATCCTTCTCACCAACCTTTCGGCCCTTTGCCCGAATGCCAAGTTTTTCTTTTATTCCTTCTACAAAACTCTTACTTCCAACAGCGATGCTTTGAGACCATTTGCTTTCTCGAACATATTTTTTTGTCTTGAGGATTTCTTCAACCCATTTTTTGTGAGAGTTTCTGAGTTCGTCAACTGTTGAGATATGCAGAAGTTCCATCAAACGCTTGTAATCAATTGAGTGTAACCAAAATTGAACATGCCGTTAAAATTAATATTAAGCAATAAGATAGCTATAGACCTTTGATACGGTGTGTGCCATATTAATCTTCTAATAAATTAATCAACATAGGAGGATTAATATGGCACATGTTAGAAAAAACACCATAACTGCTCCAGGAAAATACTCTTCTAATATTGAAAAATGTTTAGATGGTTGTAAGGAAAAATTTGAAAAATTTTTTCCTGGATGCTGATGAAAAATATATATCTTTTTGTATTTTTAAAAAGCCGCAAAATTTATGCCACTAACCGATCTTCCAGTTTATAATAGTTGCAATTTACTGATATTTTTAAATATTAAAAAAAATACAAATGAGGCCGGTAAAAAATTTATTACCTTTTTTTCACAAAAATTATGTAAGTTATTACATAATTTACACA
>JAJSZT010000079.1 GCA_030272815.1 Deltaproteobacteria bacterium | reverse complement strand
CATGATGAAGAGAATTGCGGAAGGGTATCTTGAAAGCTGGGTGGCAAAAAAACGACGCAAGCCTTTGATTTTACGGGGCGTGCGACAGGGCGGCAAGTCAACTCTTGTCAGGATGTTTGCATCAAAAAACAGGCTTCGGCTAAATGAGATAAATCTTGAACAGCATCTTTATCTTGATGATATATTTAAAACACTTGATATCAATAATATAATTCGTGAACTGGATGCCGTGATAGGTTCCAATTTACAGCTTCCTGATTCCATACTGTTTCTGGATGAAATACAGGCAACACCGCATGCGCTACAGGCATTAAGATATTTTTTTGAAGACAAACCGGAAATCCCTGTTATTGCAGCAGGCTCACTTCTGGAATTTACACTTTCAGATCACAGTTTCTCAATGCCTGTGGGAAGGGTTGAATATTATCATATTGGTCCCATGACATTTAAAGAATTTCTCCATGAAATCGAACCCTCCTTGCTGAAGTATATTACACAATTTGATTTTTCAAATAAAATTCCTGAAACCGCACACACAAGACTTTTAAAAAAACAGAGAGAGTATTTTTTCACTGGCGGCATGCCTGAAGCTATACTTGTGTATAAAGAAAACGGATCAGTAACCGAAGTCGTTGATGTTCAACGCTTCATTGTTGAAACCTATCTTGATGATTTTTCAAAATATGGCAGGAAGATAGATCTTCCGCTGATGCAGAGAGTTTTCAGATATATTCCGCGTTCTCTTGGCAAAAAGGCAAAATACAGTAATATTGCAAAAGAAAAAAAATCAAGGGAAATTAAGAAAACTATAGATCTCCTTGTTAATGCAAAAATTTGTCACAAAGTATATCACAGTCACAGTAACGGAGTTCCTCTACTCGCAGAAATAAATGATAATATTTATAAATTGATTTTTATGGATATCGGCATTGTTAACTATATCTGCGGTAATGACTGGGGAACTATACAGTCATTTATGGAGAGTGAATTAATCAATGAGGGGGGGCTTGCGGAACAGTTCATCGGGCAGCATCTTTTATCTCTGAAAAATGAGGCTCCAGTGCTTTGTTACTGGCTTCGAGAAAAGAAATCCGCCAATGCAAAAGTAGATTATGTTATTTCCCAAGGCAATAAGGTTCTACCAGTAGAAGTGAAAAGCGGAAAAAGCGGTTCATTGAAGTCACTTCAGCAGTTTGTATTGAAAAAACACACTACTGCTGCAATACGTTTTGACCTGAATTTACCGACAATACAGGAGGTCAGTCACATTACAGCAACCTCTAATGGGAATAAACGTGTAAATTACAAACTGCTCTCCCTTCCATTGTATATGGTGGAAGAACTTCCACGTCTTATTGATTGTTTACTTTTTTAACCAGCGGTTAAAGCTTGAATTGTGCGGACATATCTTCCTGACAGATAATTGATTTGTATCTGTTTTGAAAAAGCTGTCCATGGCGTCTATGCCTTTTGTTAAAATAGATTGCATACCCTGTAAGCAATCTTCTCATCAGGGTTGATATTTTACCACTGCTTCGGAATAAAAAATGTGCGTAGTTTGGGATAAAGGCCCAAGCATAACAGGCGGTTTGTGTTGCAGGCAAAAGATGCCAGGTTATTTTTTACCGAGACCTAAGTTGGTAGCCTCTGAGCGAAAGTATATTGATTTATCGTAGCGCTGTAGTATATTAGAAAATCGCTGGAATATGTCATCCGACACGACAATCGACATCTGAAAACAATAAAGGCATACGATGTATAATCATTTTTTCGGTTTCAAAGAAAAACCCTTCAAGCTGGTACCCAATCCGGACTACCTGTTCTTGAGCAAAAGCCATGAAGAAGCGCTTGCCCATCTGAAATATGCAGCAGTGGACGGAGAAGGATTTGTTGAGATCCTTGGAGAGGTCGGGAGTGGAAAAACAATGCTGTGTCGGGCTTTTCTTGAGAACCTGGATGCCAATACGGAATCCGCCTATATTTTCAACCCCAAAATGGATGCGATGGACCTCTTAAAATCCATAAACGACGAATTCGACATCCTCTCAGACCAGGACAGCATCAAAGCGCTCATTGATACGTTAAATGCATTTCTGATGGGAAAAAGGGCCGAAGGGAAAAAAGTGATCCTTTTAATTGACGAGGCCCAGAATTTAAACAAAGAAGTTCTGGAACAGATCCGACTCCTTTCAAATCTGGAAACCACAAAAGATAAGCTCCTGCAGATCATCCTGGTGGGGCAACCGGAACTGGGTGAAATGCTGAGATCCTATGATCTCCGGCAGATCGGACAACGCATATCCTTAAGGTGCCGTTTGCGGCCTTTGTCTTATCAGGAAACAAACGCATATATTCAGCATCGAATCCATCTGGCATCCCAAAAACAGGTCGCCATATTTTCTCGCAATGCGATACATAAAATATACAAATATTCAAGTGGTAATCCACGGTTGATCAACATTACATGCGACAGAGCTCTGCTGACTGCTTATGGTTTCAATTGCCACAAAATATCAAGTAGAATTGCCAAAGCGGCGATAATCGAGCTGTCCAACCATGGCGAAATAAAACGATACGTTGTTCATGCAGGGCAAAAGCGCCTGATCTTGCTTTTCGTTCTGTGTGTCGCTCTTGGAGGAACTTTTTTTTACCAAACAGCGAAACCATTACCCAAAACAGTCCTGCCGGTTCCGGCGCCAACGGCTCAAATCGAAGCCCGGCAGAAAGAGATTATTGAACCGGTTTCGATTGAATCTGCAAAAACTGAAACGCCGGCGATGGCCACTGGAATCTCTAAACCGGAAAAGGGTAATGCCATGCCGGATTTCAAACAAATGCTTGTAACCTTACCCGCAAAAACCACCCGGGCGATGTCAGTAAAAACCGTCTCGAATAAATGGGGGATCAACGCAAGGATGTCACCTGATTTAAACAGATTCGAAGATGATGAGGCGTTTTTTTCTCTGGCTGCTCTGCAAAATGGTCTCATCCTCCAACGGATTGACAACAACCTAGACCTGATATTAAATTTAAATTTATGCGCTATCTTGAAATTTGAACATCCGGAAAACCATTATCCGATTTACCTGACGGTTATCAAAGCAAAAAACCATGCACTGACCTTATCTGACGGCAAAACAGGGCGTAAAATCAATGTGTTGTATGATGATATCGTCAAATACTGGACCGGCACGGGGTTTGTTTTCTGGAAAAATTTTTATAACTACCAGAGAATCACACCTCGTAATTCACCGAAAGAATCAATCATCGCCTTAAAAATGCACTTACGGGATATTGGGTTTAAAAATATTGAAATAAATACGAATTATGATTTATTCACACAACTGGCAATAAAGGCGATTCAGGCCAAACACGGTATTCCAGTAGACGGAATTGTCGGACCACTGACCAAAATAGTTTTGTACAATGAAAAAAAACTCTTTGCGATTCCGCATTTATGGCAAACCATGAAAGAAAGAACAAAACGGCAATGATCTCTCACAGAGAACACAGAGAAAAACTTTTTAATATAAAATTAGTGCCTGAACGGAAACCCACTATTTTGAGGTTCGTATCGAGTGGCTGCCTCTATGCTATCAGGAGGTTATTCTTTTGAGTTCTATCTTAAAGGCCCTGAAAAAACTCGAACAGGATGCTGATACTACGTCAGGAGTGCCGGCAAGGATAATCGTAGGGTCCACTAACCGTCCGCGGATAAGACCGATTATTACCAAAAGCCTGATCATTGTTACGACAATTGTAATCTTTGCAGCCATCGGATTTATCATCAGCAGACCGGCTATATCCCCAAGGCAATCACCAGCTCCTGAGGCCGGAATTTCGCAAAAGACCATGGAGAAAGCTATGTTAAAAACCGATCAAATTCGCAAAGAGAGTTTGCCTCAACAGATGGTAACCCCACCTTCGCCCTCAAATGAATCTGCGAAACCGGTTGATACAATTGAAAAACCACTGACTATCGGAATTGATGCCAAAACGGTCAAACTCGACTACGCGCATACAGGAGTTGAAAAACCATCGGCATCACCTCCGAAATCGAAAGCATACTATTCCGAACCGATCCACTCAGATGTTCCGGCCCCCACCGAAATAATAGAAATAAATGACGAGACCGGTTTAAAGCTTCAGGCTATTTCCTGGTCCGCAAACGTAAATAAGCGTTTAGTAGTTATTAACGGTCAAGTCTGCAGGGAGGGTGAGCATGTCAACGGGTATATCGTCAAGCAGATCAATCCATCCGATGTGATCGTTTCCAATGAATCAACGTCAGGAAAACTTTCTTTTAAAATTCGATAATTCGATAATTTGCAATAGTTCGCCACGGATTTTCACTTGAATTAGCGCCCTATCGGGCGGACTTTCAGACTGTACGGAACGAGGACGACTTCCTCAAGCAGGCGCATAGATTTGGGGAAGTTATTTCGTCCACGTTCCTAAACGATATGGTTGCAAAATATAGAGGAGATAAACAGCGGGTGGCAGCGTATAAGTATCAGCGGGATTCCCGTTATTTTGCTCAGATAGCTGAAGGCTTAATAGAAGCAAGTGCAGAAGAACTGGCCGAACTCGGTGCCCAAGACATTGCTCCGGAGTTTCGCGGAATTCATTTCAGAGCGGACAAATCAACCCTGTATCGAATTAATTATTTGACAAGGCTTGCTTCACGGTGCCTTGCGCCGTTAATATCATTTAATTGTCATGATACCGATACGTTGTACAAGAAGGCAAAACAGATACAGTGGGAAGATTTTTTTGCAGAAGGCAGTACATTTGCCGTGTCGGGAAATGTTTCCGACAGTACTATTTCTCATTCAAAGTACGCTTCTCTCCGCCTCAAAGATGCTGTTGCTGATTATTTCAAGGAAAAAACCGGTAAGCGCCCTGATGTGTCTATAAGGAATCCTGATATCCTGCTAAATCTTCATATCAGGCATGACAAGGCAGAAATAAGTCTCGATACGTCGGGAGGCGCGCTTCACAGGAGAGGATACAGAGAGGAGACAGTATTAGCGCCCATGCAGGAAACTGTCGCGGCAGCGATTATCGGATTTACAGAATGGAACGGGTCTGTCCCTTTATATGATCCTATGTGCGGTTCGGGAACACTTTTGTGCGAAGCGCTCATGCGGTACTGCAACATTCCTTCGGGCATTTTTAGAAACAAATTCGGTTTTGAATTTCTGCCTGACTTTGACGATTCTATCTGGAAACAGGTTAAAAAAGAGGCCGACACAAGCATCCGGGAGCTGCCGCAAGGGCTGATTGCAGGCAGTGATCTGTCCGAAAAAGCTGTCGATGCGGCGAGGATAAACATAATGGGGCTTAATTACGGAAAGAATGTAAGGGTTGAAAGGGCTGACTTCAGAGAGTTGCCTGCCATTGAGGGGCAAGTAATTGTAGCAAACCCTCCTTATGGCATTCGAATGGGGGGAGATAAGGACATTGAAGCGTTTTACAAAGATCTCGGTGATTTTCTTAAACAGAAATGCAAAGGTTCAACTGCTTATATTTACTTCGGAGAACGCAGGTATATAAAAAAAATCGGTTTGAAAGCATCATGGAAAAAACCGATCAAGGCAGGCGGGCTTGACGGCAGACTGGTTAAATACGAGATGTACTAAGGGTCTGGAAAATGAATGATGATCGTAAAAGCAGAACGCAAAAGAAAAATGAAGCCAGGGCTTTGCAGAAGCTTGGCGAGCAGCTTGTAGCCCTGTCGTCTGAACAGCTTGAAAGTATTGAAATTTCGGATGATTTGCGTAATGCTGTTATCGTTGCCGGAAAAACAAAAAGTCACGGAGCAAGGCACAGGCAATTGCAATACATCGGCACACTCATGCGTGATACCGACCCTGAACCCATACAGAATGCTCTTGAAAATATCAGGCTCGGTGACCATCAAAAGATCCTTGCCTTTAAAAAGATTGAAAAATGGCGGGATGAACTTAAAGAAGGAAACAAAGTGCTTATTGAGGAGATTCTAAACAACTGTCCTGATGCAGAAAGGCAGCGCTTGACGCAGCTTGCAAGAAATGCCCGCAATGAATATAAATCAGGAAAGGGCGTAAAATCTTCAAAGATACTTTTTCGTTATCTGAATCAGATTTCAGGCCTTTTGTAGGGGCCTTGGTGGTTATTTTTTTCCGATCCCTTAGTCTTTATATCTTTCTACAAAACTCTCAATCTTCTGCTTCTCAGAGTCTTCAATCTCACTAAAAAAAATAGCTATATTGTATGCGCTACGCGTATTAGCGTCAAACGAAACCTTTTCAACTCTCACCACTAAGCCATTACATTTTACATACTCAAATTCATCCTCTTCATCAACGTGAGGCAATGCCAGGACTATATCGAGGACGGTCATTAAAGGAATATACTTATTTGCCTGACAATATGCCCCAATACAACTAAGATTTATCGTCTCAGTGACAATATCAAAATGGTTTGTCTTAAGTTTAAACTGTAAGCGTTCATTTATACGAGGATGTTTTCTGTGTTCTGCACCGATATGTTTGAGCTTCATAGTGTTTAAACCATAATCTTTGGGAATGGAAAAATAATTTACATTTCATCGCTCGTTTTAATTGAAAAGCGATGAACAATTCTCGCCTTTTCTTTTTACGAATCACCTGACAGCGGAAGCCGCAGACTGTATCTGGTCAATATGAATGCACTAATGTCAGGTTATTTTCTTTTTTAAATCACTTGCCAGTTCTTTAATAATTGACAGAACATTACTACCCCGTTCACGTGCTATGCGATGCGCATCATCAACAATTTTACTGGCCTGTTGCTCAAGGGTTAAGTGTTCAGGTACCGGGATATTTGCTTTTTGATACTGCCAGATTAAAAATTTTATGGCAAGTTGAATTTCCTGCCGTCTAATAAAGCCCATTTATAATCCTTATATTATTTTACCACCCACTGGCCCCTGATCCCTGCCCTATCCCCTGATCCCATAAGCGCTAAGTTATTTTGTAAACGTTCACAGGTTGCATTTATGCCTTACGGGGTTGTTTTGAAAGATGAACGTCCAACATCGAACATTGAACGTCGAACATCGAATAATGATGTCGCTCCGCTCTTTAAATTATTTTAAAATCAAATAAAAAAACAAACACCCAATACCGAACAGTACACAGCTATTTCTGTTTCTTTTCAGCCGTTTTGATACTCGTAACGAAAATCTTAATTAATTCCTCTGTTTCCTGTAAAATATCATCTAATAGTTCAGGTTTTTGGCTACCAACGTAAGGCGGGACAGCCTGTAAATTCAATCAATTAGGAACTTCTTAGATTGTGCTTGATTGTAGAATTATCATAGAGCCAAAATGGCTGAAAGTGTCCCGCTTTAAGTTGGTAGCCAGGTTTTTTAATTAAAGGTACATGCTGAATAAGTTTTAACCATCGCTGGCTCTCCCTGAGTTCCTTTAATGAGATACGAAGCTTATGGATAAAGTCCTTTGGAGACTCCGCTGCCTGAGCTTCACCATGGTTTGGATAAGGTGAAGTTCCTGATCTTAACAATTGGCCCGCAACATGGTTGCCTGTTCTGGTATTTGGTAGCTGTTCAACGATCTTTATAATTCGCACCGAATACTCGAGCAGCCTTTCTTCCAGATCATATGTCTGTTTCTTCATCTTTTCACATTCAACGTTCGATGTTGGACGTTCGATGTTCATTTTTTTTCAGTCCCTCCTGGGCAAAAACAACTTAGTACCCCCGATCCCTGATCCCTAACCCCTGTGTTTTTGGCAAATGTGAAAAATCACATCTTCCAGTACAAGTTTTGGATTCTGACCTGTAGATTTAAGACGCAGGTCAGCTTTGCTCATATATTCTATAGAGTCAAGCAATTCTTCTTTAGTAAATCTTTCCGATTTACTAAACAACTGAAAAACAGGATAAGGATTATTAGGGTTTTTGGCAATCAACAGGTCTGTACTATTTAATTTGCTTTTTTTCGATTTTCCTTTCTTTCTTTTATCTGACGTCTCATCTTTTGAAATAATATTCTCCCAATCTTCAAGCTGTTTCAATAGAACACTGTCATGCTCCTGTATTGCCGGCATAATACTGCTCCTGAATTTATTATACTGAACACCTGTATGCCATTCTCTGCCGTAAGAGCTTTCGACAAACTCCTTGACAATCAATAATTTTCTGATTTGATTTGTTATTGCAGTAAAAATTTGAAGATAGTGAAATTCACTGGAAAGAAGAGAGTTTAAGAAGAATAACGTATCCTCTATATTCCGCTCTGATATTGCGTTTGTTAATTCATATATTGGATCGCTTTTGGTCCGTTTTAAAACATTCCGGACATCCTCAATTGTTATCTTTTTTCTATCTCCGACAAAACTAATCAGCTTTTCAAGATTGTTCACAAAAGTCCTCAAGTCAAATCCAGTCATTTCATACATAGCCGAGTACGCATTGTTATCAACTGACTTCCCTGCTTTAGCAAGGATATTTCTCATCATTTCTTTTATAAAAGCTTCCTGGGCTATTTTATCAGATCGTGTCTGTCCTCCCGGAACAGAGCAGTCTATAATTATTCCATTTTTATTAATTGCTTTATAAAGACCTCGTCTTTTGTCAACCCTATCGGTAGTGATAATAAGATGATTTCCTTTTGGGAATCCTTTTTCAACAGCCTTCTGCAAAACCTTATCATTACCTTCCGGCGCCGATAGAGTAAGGCTGTTATCAACACAATATTTTATAATTTTATCAAACCATTTCTTCTCATTTAAGGTATTATTAAGCTTTAACTTTGCCTTACCATCAGCTCTGCAAACATCTTCAAACGATAGACCTAACAGACCGAGAGCACTTACAACATATTCAGCAGCTTTTTTAATTTTTTTGTCTGCATATGCTTCCTCTGCCTTTTTAAGAATACTTTCTGTATCAGACTTTGAATAAAATATCTTTGAATCACAGGCAGCTATGACCTTTTCGCCGGGCATTAGAGAAAATGTGTTTAACTTTTCTACAATTTCATAAATATTTTTATCTGTATCTTCAAAAGGCTCGTAGTTAAGAGTCCTTAATGATTTATCAGGCAAAACAGCAGCTAAAAGAATATCTAATGCTTTTTTATAAAGCAGTTCTTCCCCATAAATCAAATATACAGAAACAAACTTATTCTTTGCCTTATCTTTTGACAGGGTCAGGAGATAATTCCCCAGCTCTTTAAATTTAAACTCAGACATATTTACTAGTAAACTTTATATGTTGTAATGTTTGTATCTATTCAGAAAGTATTATATTACCGCCCATTCGCTCCGCTCATTAGAGGCGCAAAGCACGCAGAGAATTTAATCTTATTTCTTTTCGCTGAGAGGGCGAAAAGAAATAGACCCAAGCCCTTCGGGCAGATCGTGCTAAATTCGATCAAATTAGATATTCAGACAGGTGGAACAGCGTTAAATTATAGCTTGTTATAATACCATCAAATGAAGCAAGGCTTCTGATGTTTTCTGTTTGCCGTCCTCTCAGCGGCAAACTGAAAATTAAAATTCTCTCCGCGTTCTCTGCGGCTTTGCGGTGAATGATTTCTTTGAGTTAGCGGTTTACCCCCTGAAGCGAATATATTTTCAAAAAAGTTACATGTGTGAAACTTCTTGATTCCGTCTGCTTAGAAAAATTAACATAATAACGGCAATAACAGACATGGATATTCCTATTGTCTGGGAAACCGATAACAGTCCAAAAACAGAATCCCCCCTGAAATCACCACGAAATATCTCTATAAATGAACGTGTAATTCCATAGAGTAAAACATATATCCAGAATAACTGACCATGAAATTTAGTACGTTTTCGGAAAAACCAGAGAAAAAAGAAAATAATCAAATTGCTTATGGAAGAATAAAGTTGAGTTGGATGAAGTGGTATGCCAATAGGTGCAAGAGTTTCCGGATGCGTAAAAGTCACTGCCCATGGGAGATCGCATTCCCTGCCAAAACAGCATCCTGCTGAAAAACAGCCCAGCCTTCCTAAAAAATGACCTATGGCCAGAGATGGCGCTGCTATATCTGCTGTTGTCCAAACAGACATTTTGTGTCTCTTTAAATAAATAAAAGCTGTGAATAATGCAGCTATAAAACCACCATAAAAAACCAGCCCTCCACTCCATATCTTAAAAACATCCAGGGGATTTGAAAGAAAAAACTCATAGTTAACTGCAACATAAAACAGGCGCGAACCTACGATGGCGGCAATAAGGATGTAAAAACAAAGATCCATTATCTTCTCATGATCAACGCCCATTCTTTTTGCTTCACTCCTTGCCAGCAAAATTCCGGCAAGAAATCCCATGGCAACAAAAAAACCATAAGTATGAAGAGTAATGTCACCAATTTTCAAAAGAATAGGATGCATTTTTCGTTAATAAGGCAGTTTTTTAAAAAGAAAGTGATATGCAAAAATAACCATTCCAATAGAAATAGCACTGTCCGCAATATTAAAAGCCGGCCAGTGAAGATTGCCTATGTAGAAATCAAGGAAGTCAACAACCTTGCCGAAACGGATTCTATCAATCAGATTGCCTATGGCGCCTCCAAAAATAAGTGCAAAACCCGCTGCAAGCAATGAATATTCTTTCGGTGTTTTCTTGTAGAAATAGAAGATTAAACATACAGCCAATGCTGAGAAAAAAAGAAAAATCATGCTGCGCAAAAGCGGGCTCTGATTAGCCATAAATCCAAAAGCTCCGCCTGGATTATTAATATGAGTTAAGCTGAAGAATCCTGGTATAACTGAAATGGAATGATACAAAGGCATGGAGTATAAGATAATGGCTTTTGTAATCTGATCAAGAATAATTACTGACCCGGCAATGATAGCAAGTTTTAAGTATTTATTGTGCATAATTTGTAACTACTCAGGTGGATAGGCTGAAGTCCGAAGGCTGAAGTCCGAAGGCTGAAGTCCGAAGGCCCCTGACACCCTTTCACCTTCAGCCTTCCACCTATCCACCTAATTTCAGTTCCTCTAATACCTTTTCACACCGGCTGCAAATAGTTGGGCGCTCGGAATTTAAGCCGACGGAAGGATCGTGTATCCAGCAGCGTTCACATTTATCGGAGCTCGCCGGTTCAACGAGTATATCAAGTCCTTCGATATCCGTGCTTTTATAAGCTTTATCTAATTTTTCTCCTTTAATAAGAGAAGCTCCTGAAATAATAAATATGGTTCTCAAGTCTTCTTCATAAGCATACAGTTCTTCATACAGTTCTTTATTTGCACTGATTGTAACAACTGCATCAAGAGAATGCCCTATTTTCTTTTTTGCTCTTGCCTCTTCAAGAGCTTTTGTTACTTCACCTCTTACCCTGATTATAGCTTCCCATTTTTGCGCCAGTTTTTCATTTTTCCAGCTCTCATTTGCTTTTGGCAGAAAAGAAAGATGAACGCTGGATTCTTTTTCTTTGATATCCGGCATAAACTTCCAAACCTCTTCTGCCGTAAAAGAAAGTATGGGAGCCATAATCCTGACAACAGAATCCAGTATTATATACATTACGGTCTGAGCACTTCTTCGTTCAATTGATTGCGGAGGTGATGTGTAAAGCCTGTCTTTAAGAATATCCAAATAAAAAGCAGAAAGATCAAGAGTACAATAATTGTAAAGCGCATGGTATATAACATGGAACTCAAAAGTTTCATAGGCTTTCAGAGTTTTCTCAATGAGTCCCTGCAGCTTGTGCAAAGCAAACTTATCAATATCAGGCATTGACTCATATGGCACCCTGTCTGTTTTTGGATCATAATCATATAAATTGCCGAGCATAAATCTGCAGGTATTTCTGATCCTCCTGTATGAATCGCTTAACTGTTGCAAGATATTTTCAGAAATCCTTATATCATCCCTGTAATCAGATGCAGAAACCCAGAGACGAAGAATTTCAGCTCCATATCTATCAATAACTTTCTTTGGAGCAATAACATTCCCAACGGATTTGGACATCTTTCTTCCTTCTGCATCAACAACAAAACCATGAGTTAATACCGACTTGTAAGGAGCTCTGCCTCTTGTACCAACGGCTGTTAAAAGTGAGCTGTGGAACCAGCCCCTGTGCTGATCGCTTCCTTCCAGATAAAGATCAGCAGGCCATTTTAAATTCGAGCGCTCTTCGAGAACCGCTGCATGGCTCACACCTGAATCAAACCAGACATCCAGAATATCTGTTTCTTTAATAAATTTATTATGTCCGCATTTTTGACACACAGCATTTTGAGAAAGGAACTCCCCTGCTTGTTTTTCAAACCAGACATCTGCTCCATGTTTTTCAAAAAGCTCTGAAATTTTATTTACTGTTTCATGATTTATGAATACAGACTCACATTTTTCACAATAAAATAAAGTTATAGGCACACCCCATGCCCGCTGCCTGGACACACACCAGTCCGGTCGATTTTTAATCATTCCGTAAATTCTTTCTCTACCCCAGGCAGGAATCCATTCAACCCTGTCTATTTCATCAAGAGCTTTCTCTCTCAGGCCTGTCTTGTCCATAGATATAAACCACTGTGGAGTTGCTCGAAATATAACGGGCTTCTTGCAGCGCCAGCAGTGCGGATAGGAATGCGAAATTGATTCCTGGGCAACAAGCGCCCCGGTCTCCTGCAATTTATCAATAATACCATTGTTGGCTTTAAATACGAACTGACCTTTAAAGAACTCTACATCATCAGTAAAACAGCCTTTTTCATTTACCGGAGAATAAGGGTCCAATTCATATAAGAGCCCGATTTCATAATCCTCACGCCCGTGCCCGGGAGCGGTATGAACACATCCGGTCCCTGCATCCAGTGTGACATGCACAGCAAGAATAATAAGGGATTCCCTGTTATAGAGAGGATGACGGCATTTTTTATGCTCAAGCTTTTTAGCATCAATCTCTGCGATTATGGAAAAATCAGAAATTCCAAAAATTCTCATGCAACTGTCAACAAGATCTTTTGCAAGAATAAAGACCTCATCATCCCCTGTTTCAACAACTGCATAAACAAAATCAGGGTGAATAGCTACCGCAAGGTTTGCGGGTAAAGTCCAGGGCGTTGTAGTCCATATAATCAAATTGACCTTTTTATCTTTCAACGCCGGAATACCGGGGTCGTCTATTAAAGGAAATTTAACAAATATTGAGGGTGAAGGCTCGTCATGATGTTCGATTTCCGCTTCCGCCAGAGCTGTCTTACAACTGCAACACCAGTGTATAGGTTTTTTGCTCCTGAAAAGACTGTTATCCAGAGCAAACTTGCAGCACTCGCGTGCAATTATGGATTCATAATTGTAATTCATCGTCAAATAAGGATTGTCCCATTCCCCCATAACACCAAGACGTTTGAACTCTTCACGCTGAATATTAATATATTTTTCTGCATATGATCTACATAATCTGCGAAAATCGGTCTGAGAAATATTTTTTTTCTTAGATCCAAGCTCCTTGTCAACATTATGCTCAATAGGAAGCCCATGACAGTCCCAGCCCGGCACATAAACAGCATCAAAACCGGACATCTGACGTGAACGCACAATAATATCTTTCAGAATTTTATTAAGAGCCGTGCCAATATGAATATTACCATTTGCATAAGGAGGGCCATCATGCAGGATAAACATTTCCCGCCCTTTGGAAACATTTCTTATATTATCGTATAAACGGTACTCTTCCCATAATTTCAACTGTTCAGGCTCACGCCTGGTTAAATTCGCTTTCATGGGAAACTTTGTAACCGGAAGGTTGAGTGTCTTCTTATAGTCCATGCATCCTCCATAATTGATTTTATTTTAAATTATAGACTTTCAGATAAATAATTTCACTGCGTTATCAGTCAAAATCCTCGACGACGTACACATCAGCACGACTTACTCAGATTTTTCCTTCTAGCCTTGTGAAATGAATTATCTGAAAGTCTATAGTTAGCAAAACGCTGGGCCAGGTTCTGCAGAAGGCATAGAAAGTCCCTTTCTTGGAATAAAAGTTGCGTACATACAAATTGGAACTGGCGAATAAGGATGTACTCCAACAAAAAGAGAGGCACTTGATGCATAATATTCATTTAAACATACCGTTTGTGGTCTTGTCCACAAAAGTGAACAGGAAGGGAACAACGGAAAAGCGTTTCTTGACACCTTTTGGTACCATTGACGTGACCTTCCGGAAAGTTTCCAGTGCAGAAAGGCAGGTGCCCCACCTTGAAATTGAAGTGCAAAGTGACATTGAGTACTGGGCTTCATATGATTCCATGCTCACGGAATTTAAGACCACTTTGATGCATTTTGTTTGGGGAATCGTTAAAGACTATTTTGAACCCGAAGGCCAATGCGACTTCATTGAGCAATTCATGCACTTCAAAGGGGTTAAAGTAACTCTTATGGCACCGTATGGAGAGGGCAGTACTGACCAAAGGAATCATGTGTTTTTTCTCCAGTGAGGGTGCGTAATACCAAGCTTTTTAACCTTATAATTGAGTGCCCGGGAGCTAATGCCCAGCAACCCGGCTGCTTTCTTTTGCACCCAAAGGCTCTCCTCTAATGCGCTCAAAATAGCATCCCTTTCCTGGCCTGCAAGCGAGTGAACAGGAGCATGAGTGATGGCTTCCTCTTTTGACTCCCTCTTGATCGGCTCTGACAGGATGATATTTTCTACCTGAATCCGATGTGACTCCTCGAAAATAACAGCCCTCTCAATGGTGTTGGCAAACTGTCGAATATTACCTGGCCAAGAATAAGATTTAAAGACTTCCAGCGCCTCGGGAGAAAAATCCTCAATTTTTTTCTTCAAATTACGACAGGCTTTGTCCAGAAGGTGATAGGCCAAAGGCTCGATGCATTCTTTTCGTTCTCTCAGAGGCGGCAAATGTATCCTTAAGACATTAAGACGATAGTATAGATCCTCTCGAAATGCACCTTCCGCTACTTCCTTTTCCGGGCTTTTGTTT
>JAJSZT010000078.1 GCA_030272815.1 Deltaproteobacteria bacterium | reverse complement strand
AGGCGAAACATGATGTGTTGCTATCTGTTAAGATATTTTTCAAGCGTTCTAAAAAATTATCTTTATCGGCATTATCCTTGAAAATGGTTTTCCTTTCGATGCCTCTAACAATAATATGATGTAACGCCCCAGGCGCATCTATTCTTGATCTGCGTGGCATATATCTCTTATGACATAAATTATTCGACTTGTCAATATATCAAGGAACGTCCCGCAAGCACGTCCCGCAAGCAACCGCAAGCCAAACCGTCCCGCAAGCCAAACCGTCCCGCAAGCCAAACGTCCCGCAAGCCAAATTTTGCCGATCAACTATTTCATCAATACCTATTCTCTATTCAATCGTCTGGAGAGGTGGTTTATTCCTTTGCGATTATCGCGAAATCGTTCACATCGTTTTCGATTTCTGCGAGGAACTGAATTGTGGTTTGCTCGAATACTTGCCCTGTGCCCTTTTTAAGGACTGAAAGCCGCGATGCAATAGAACTGATGCGGTCTGAGATAAGACCTTCAGCGAACGCCTTTTCTGCTATTGTTTTGTAGTCAGGAAGCTGTTCCCATGATGAAAGTCCATTCGCTCGGTAATACACGAGCCAAATCGCCTCTGTGAGAATCCTATCGAGATTTCGTACTGTTGAGAAAAGTAACTCATGGCTATTTGCTTGTCTGTAAGTTATGGTACTCCTAAAACTCTCGCAGGGTGACGTAACGTTGAGGGTATCAAACACGCTTTGAATGATCTCTTCATCGCCATAGATGATTTGTCCCGCCAAAAAGATATTGTGCCAAAGGCTGAGATCCCGTTTGCATTCAAGCATTCTAAGAAAGTAGTCTTCAACATACCAAAAAGGGTCACTTCGCAAATTGAGCTTATCGAAAAAGCCAACAACCTTTTCGATGATGTCTACCGGATTAACCTTTCTCTTAGTGACCAAGAAAATATCCACGTCAGCTTGCGGGCTCCGGGAGCTGTCCGCTGTGGCACGGCTCCCATAAACTATTGCGCATCTGATCCCGCGCCTAATTCTCGGTGCCAATTGGCTTTTTACACATTGGATAAGCCGTTCATTTCCGACCGAATTCATACGTGCCTACTTATAAGGAGAAGCAGGGGAGTGAATATCCTCCCCTGCCTGATGATACTCTCTGCTGGGAAAGTTCGTTAGTACCCACCACCAGAACCACCTCCGGAACCTCCACTGAAACTCCCACCCAAAACAGTTCCGTCCTTGAGCCTTTCGAGGGTGATCTGACCTTCAGGAAGCTGAATATCCTCTGTTTCTGTCTTGAAACTCTCAGCTTCAACATTCGCCTTCGGTCTTCCCAGTCCATCGCGCAACGTTGTGTCACGGCCAATCGTGCCGTCCTTGTGCTTGTGAGTTCGACTCCATTCGAGAGAAAAATCTTTCATGTCACAGTCCTCCTCTTGGTTACTGTTGGTGTCAGCAACGAGCCGACAGCTGAATGCTGTCGTCCAAGCTCGCGCATTTCTCAACAGAATTTGATTTTGTATAAACTTAATCGAACAAGTCATTCTATTGTTCTGTATATCTCCATAGTATCGAAAATTTATTCATATCGTTACGCAGCAATCAACTCATTGTCGTTTTTCCGTAAGTTGAAGTTTTGACGACTACTCTGTCAACATTTTTCTTGTATCTCAGAAATATTTTCTTGACAAGTTTTTGTGCTATTTTACTAAATACTTCCGTATATCATTCCATATGGAATGATATAAAAGGTCTGGAGATCTCCATCATGCTTAATATTCCGTTATCTTTACGAGCGCAGTTTGAACCACAATGATTTATACGCATACGATTAAGAGCCAGACTACTAAAGAAGCAAAAAGTCCTCTTGATTTTTAGGAGGTTTTTCACCCACCCAGAATCTGGATACGGACTGTCCCTGAATCCTTTAGCATCTTTTGTATTTCCGTTGGTAAATAGATTTGATGATTTCCGGAATAATCAGGTTTAAATTGATGCAAAAGCGCCTCTTTTTTCTTGAAGCTCACTAATACGCTCAAATCCCGCTAAAGCGGGACCGTTTTAAATTTAAGTGCCCGCTGCCTCTGGTTGTTAACAAGTTGCTTTTTGAGCTTTTATATTTTTGATTATTATAATTAACAGACGCCTTCTCTTTATTCAAGTGAAATAGACACTTGTGTTTTGCAATTGTTTTTCCTATAAAAAGGTAACCGTGAACCGTGAACCGTAAACCTGAAAACCTGAGTACTTATTATGCCTTTTATTATAAATAGAAAAAAAACGCGTCAGATAAAGGTCGGAGAAGTAAAGATAGGGGGTATGGCTCCTATTTCGGTCCAGTCAATGACAAACACATTTACTCAGGATATTGCGTCAACTGTTTCCCAGATAAGACGGCTGGAAGAAGCCGGATGCGAAATCATAAGGGTGGCTGTACCTGATGCGGAGGCAGCCAAAGCGATAAAAGCGATAAAAGAAAAAATTTCAATTCCAATTATAGCTGATATACACTTTGACTTTCGGCTGGCTATAGCATCGGCAAGAGCCGGTGCTGACGGATTGAGGATAAATCCAGGAAACATAGGCAGTGTAAAAAAAGTAAAAGCTGTTGTTGAATGTGCAAAGGACCTTAATATTCCCATTCGAATAGGGGTAAATTCAGGCTCACTTGAAAAGGACATATTAAAAAAATATAATGGCGCCAGCGCAGAGGCAATGGTGGAAAGCGCTGTCAGACATATAGAATTGCTGAAATCATTGGATTTTCATCAAATAAAAGTTTCAATAAAGGCATCTGATGTCCATCGCACAGTAGAAGCTTACAGGCTTCTTTCTTCAAAAACCGATCTTCCTCTTCATGTCGGTGTTACAGAGGCCGGCACGCTTTTTCCCGGAATCGTAAAATCTTCTCTTGGTATAGGTATGCTGCTCGCAGAAGGTATCGGAGATACTATTCGTGTCTCTTTGACCAGAGATCCGGCAGAGGAGGTGCGTACAGGTTTTGAAATACTGAAAGCCCTTAATATCCGGAGGCGCGGACCTGAAATAATTTCCTGCCCCACCTGCGGACGTTGTAAAATCCCTCTTTTTGACATTGTTGAACAGGTGGACAAAGCACTTTTAACAAGCACCCTGGATATCAAGATTGCAATTATGGGTTGCATTGTAAATGGACCTGGAGAGGCAAAAGAGGCTGATATCGGAATTGCAGGGGGTGATGGTAAAGGGATATTGTTTAAGAAGGGAAGAGTTATAAAAAAAGTTCCAGAGGAGAAACTTGTTGAAGTTCTGCTGGAAGAGGTACGGAAAGGATAGATATGAAAAAACAGGCAAAAGCCGCAATTACTCCAACGAGAGCTGAAGATTATCCGGAATGGTATCAACAGGTTATAAAACATTCGGATTTGGCTGAAAGATCTCCCGTAAGAGGCTGTATGGCCATAAAACCTTGGGGTTATGCGATTTGGGAGAATATTAAGCAAGTACTGGATAATATGTTCAAAGAAACCGGGGTTAAAAATGCATATTTTCCTCTTTTTATTCCATTGAGCTTTCTTGAAAAAGAGGCCGAACATGTTGAAGGTTTTGCAAAGGAATGTGCGGTGGTAACACACCACAGGCTTGAAAAAGGTCCTGACGGCGGCCTTGTCCCTGCAGGCCGGCTCAATGAGCCTTTAATAATCAGGCCCACTTCTGAAACAATTATAGGAGATTCATTTTCCAGGTGGGTCAGCAGTTATCGAGACCTTCCTGTTTTGATAAACCAGTGGGCAAACGTTGTCAGATGGGAGATGCGGACCCGCTTATTTTTAAGAACAAGTGAATTCCTGTGGCAGGAAGGACATACGGCACATGCCACGAGAGATGAAGCCATTGTACGTACCAGGATGATGCTTGATATTTATGAAAAGTTTGCCGAAGAATACCTGGCAATGCCTGTGATAAAGGGAAGAAAAACGCCTTCGGAAAGATTCCCCGGAGCGGTTGATACCATGTGCATAGAAGCTATGATGCAGGATCGAAAAGCTCTTCAGTCAGGCACATCACATTTTTTAGGTCAGAATTTCGCAAGGGCATCTGATATAAAATTTCAATCTGCTGAAGAAAAAGAAGAATATGCATGGACGACTTCATGGGGCGTTTCCACACGCCTTATTGGCGGACTTATAATGACCCATAGCGATGATGACGGCATAATACTTCCTCCTAAAATTGCATCTTCACATGTAGTTTTACTACCTATTATAAGAAAGCTTAAGGACAGGCCTAAGGTGATGGAGTTTACCGAAAGCCTTGCCAAAGAGCTGAAAGAGAAGTTTTATGGCCTCCGCAGAGTTGAAGTGGAAATTGATGACCGGGATATAGGAGGAGCAAGAGGATGGGACTGGATTAAGAAAGGCATACCACTCAGGGTTGAAATCGGCCCAAGAGACATTGCTGAAAATTCTGTGTTTGTCGGCAGGAGGGATCAGGAACATAATAATAAAACTTCTTTGGAAAGAAATCGCTTTGTCGCTGAAATAACAACCATTCTGGATAAAATACAAAAAAATCTATTTGAGCGAGCTGTTTCGTTTAAAAGACAACATACCATAAAAATTGATGAAACAGACGGATTTAAAGAATTTTTTACCCCTGAAAATCATGAGAAGCCTGAAATTCACGGTGGATTCGCTTTATCTCACTGGTGCGGATCTGATGAATGCGAATCCCGAATTAAAGAAGATCTTAGCGTTACAATACGGTGCATTCCCTTTGACATTGAAAATGAGAAAGGGGAGTGTATATACTGTGGACGACCAAGTACAAATCGGGTGGTATTTGCCAAGGCTTATTGAAGATGATCCGTATTAGCGACATAATAGATAAAGTCTCTGAACACAATCCCGACGCAGATATAGATATAATTGACCGGGCCTATATCTACTCGGCAAGAGTCCATGACGGTCAGGTTCGGCTGTCCGGTGAACCATATTTGTCTCATCCTCTTGAAGTTGCCGGCATCCTTGCAGATATGAAGTTGGATCCTGTCAGCATAGCAGCCGGCCTTTTGCATGATGTTATAGAGGATACTCATTCTACAGAAGAAGAAATCAAAGAGATTTTCGGCCAGGAAATCCTTCATATAGTCTCCGGGGTAACCAAAATCAGCGTTCTTTCCTTTGACAGCTCACAGGCACGCCAGGCAGAAAGTATAAGGAAGATGATTCTCGCTATGGCGGATGATATCCGGGTAATATTAATCAAGCTGGCAGACCGCCTCCATAACATGAGGACACTTCAATATCACAAGGAGAGCAAAAGGAAGCGGATCGCTCAGGAAACCCTTGATATTTATGCACCACTTGCTTCCCGCCTGGGTATTTACTGGATTAAAAATGAGCTGGAAGATATCTCATTCAAGTATATTTATCCAGAAGAATATTCAAATATCGGAAAATTGATTAGCAAGGATAAGAAGGAGAGCGATAAATATATTGAAAAAGTTAAAAACTTTATCAAGAAAAAAATGGATGAAGATAATCTGAAGTGTAAAATTCTGGGCAGATACAAAAATATTTTCAGTATATACCAGAAAATGGTCAAACAGAATCTGCTGTTTGAAGAGGTTTATGACATTATAGCTTTTAGGATAATCCTTGATACAGTCTCTGACTGCTATAAGGCTCTGGGGCTCATACACTCCCTGTGGAAACCTGTTCCCAAAAAGATTAAGGATTATATCGCGTCTCCCAAATCAAATATGTATCAGGCGCTACACACAACTGTTATAGGGCCTTTTGGGGAACGTATAGAAATCCAGATAAGAACCTGGGATATGGATCGGGTCGCAAAATCCGGAATCGCTGCTCACTGGAGCTATAAAGAAGGGAAAGATGTTGATGAAAGTATAAGTAAAAAATTTGCATGGATTCAAAACCTGGTTGAAAATCAGGCAAGTTTCAGGAATCCGGATGAATTTCTTGAAAATGTTCGCATTGATCTATTCCCTGATGAAATATATGTTTTTACACCCCAAGGGGAGATAAAATCACTACCCAGGGGCGCCACACCTGTAGATTTTGCTTATCAAATCCATACGGAAGTGGGTAGTCAGTGCACAGGTGCCAAGGTTAACGGTCGTATAGTTCCTCTCAAACATGAGTTGCAGACAGGCAATATTGTTGATATTATTACAACGAAAAATCATCATCCGAGCAAGGACTGGTTGAATTTTGTTAAAACTGTCAAGGCTCGCTCCAGGATAAGGCAATGGATAAAAACTCAGGAAAAAGATCGCAGCATTACTCTTGGCCGTGAGATGTGCGAAAAAGCCTTTCGCAAGTATCGTCTTAACTTTCATGAACTATTAAAATCAGAAGATATGGACACAGTCATTGAGCATTTTGGTTTTAAAACGGCAGATGATTTGATCACAAGCGTGGGCTACGGTAAAATTACACCCCTACAGATTATACGGAAAATTGTACCCAAACCCGAAACAGAAGAAGATCATGAATCTATCTTTAACAAGATAATTGGCCGTGTGCGGAAGAAGAAACCCAGGGCTGGTGTAATTGTAAAGGGTGTGGATGATATACTTATAAGGTTTGGCAAGTGTTGCCGGCCTGTTCCAGGGGATGCTATTACGGGCTATATAACAATAGGGCATGGAGTTACTGTCCACCGGACAAATTGTATAAATGCTTTAAAAATGAACCCTGAAAGGCAGATCGATATAGAATGGAACAAGGATGTTGCAGAGACATATCCGGTAAAAATTTGTGTTAGTTCCTCTGACAGGGTTGGTTTGTTAGCTGACATTGCAGCCAGTATCAGCAAAAGCGGTGCAAATATACTTAATGCAAAAACAGAAATAAGAGAAAACAAAATTGTTGATAGTTTTTTTACCCTGGCTGTTGAAGATGTGGAGCATTTGGATAGAGTAATATCAGCTATTAAAAAGGTAAAGCTTGTACATGATGTAAAGAGGGTGGACAATTAAGTAAACGAAGATTTTGAGCGATTAGGTGTCAGCAATTAGCTCTAAAAGCTATATTTTTCATTTAACAGCTAACTGCTAAATATACCTTAAAGCCTTATTTAATCAGGGTTAATAGGCATTTCGTTCAGGTACTACTTAACTTGAAAACACTATTTATGATATCTGCAATACAGCCATATTTATGATATTGGCAAGGAATCTACAGTTTCACCTTCTTTGAGTGATGCATCATATCTTGTATTTTCTTTCTCTTTTCCGTACCCATTCAGGAAGCCCGCCGTTCTGGCTTGCTTTAAAAATTAGTTTGCTAACGAAACATTTTATGCTTATAGATAGATTGTATTATGCGAAGAGTGGAGTCTATTTCGCGCACAATTTCCGGCCGGGGCCGATAAGAGGTTTTTTTGACACCTTACGGTCTGGGTAATGATTACTTAACCTGTGTAATTTTTCTACAATTTCAGCGCCGCACATCCGGCGAGGAGTTCCGCCTCATGTGTTAAAAAAGATATATATTTTCAATAACTTAACTAGATAAAAGCGCGCTGGAACGTATATTGATATTACCTCCAGGCAAGAGGCGCGAATGACAAACAGCAAAGCGCAATGGAGTCACGATTATGATAAAAAAGATAATCGCAATCACCGCCCTACGCAGGCGCGAAACCATGGCGAGTCGCCCCGGTTTATGAGTTTATGAGGAGCTATCATGAAGGCAGCTACCATCTTCCATCTGGCCCTCGGACTGTTGATTATTTCATTTTTTTCTCTGCCGCCGCAGTCTTTAGCCCAGGACAGCGACTATCTGGAGCCATCCGAAAAATACAGCCGGGAGGAGCTCGCCCAGATGCTTGCGCCCATCGCCCTCTATCCCGATGCGCTCCTCTCCCAGGTTCTGATGGCGTCGACCTATCCCATTGAAGTGATCGAGGCCGACCGTTGGGTCAAGAGGAATCCAGAGCTGAAGGGCGTGGCCCTTGATGCGGCGCTTTTGGACAAGGCCTGGGACCCCAGCGTCAAGGCGATGTGTCACTTCCGGTCAATCCTGGCCCTGATGAGCGAGCGGATCACCGAGACCACCAACTTAGGCAACGCTTTTCTCGCCCAGGAGGCCGAGGTCATGGACATGGTCCAGGAACTCCGGGCCAAGGCCTATGGCCAGGGCAACCTCACTACCACCTCCGAGCAGAAGGTCATTGTCAAAAAGGAGACGATCATCATCGAACCGGCAGACCTCCGGGTCGTCTACGTGCCGTACTATGATCCCTTCTACATTTATGGTCCATGGTGGTATCCCGCCTACCCGCCTTATTACTGGGTGCCCCCCGGTGTGAGCGTCAGCATTGGCATCTCATACTGGCCCGGCTTTTACTTCGGGTTCGCCTTCGGCACCTGGAGCTATTTCGATTGGCACCACCACCATATCTTCATCGATGTCCACAAGCGGCCAAGATATGTCAGGCACGACCGGTGGATCTCAAAGCCGGGCCGCTGGTATCACGCCCCCAGGCACCGGCGAGGTGTCGCCTACCGCGATAAGTCCACCGCCAGAAAATATGGCCAGTACCCCCACCGCTCCAAGGATTTCCGGCGCGACACCCGTGGTTTTCCTGAACTGAGAGATCGGGACCGGGATGGGGACCGGCGCGTCGACGACCGGACCAGGATTGATCGGGATAAGGGCGGGGATGATCGCTCAAGAATCGACCGTGACCGGCAGGAACGGGAACGCTTCGACCGTGACAAACAGCGGCGTGAACGGGCAGAGCGAGAAAGGAAAGAGCGTGAACGGACCGATGTCGACAAACAGATACGCGAACGGGTTGAGCGTGACCGGCAGATGCGGCAACCGGCCGACCAGGAGAGGCGGGCGCGGCAACGGGTTAAGCGCAAACAGCAACAGAGGAGCCGCAACAATGTCTTCAACTGGATCGAAGATGGCAGGAGGGAACGCCAATCAAGCGAGCGCGGCCGGGTCAGCCGGCAAGGCCGGGGCGACGGCTCCCGCAGCACGGGCCGTTCGGGCGGTGATGATGGGGGCGGCCACGACGACCGGGGCCGCAACAGGCGGTGATCCGGAGGACCCAGCCATGATTCCATTCATATAGAGAGGGACGCAGATGATGGTACGGAAAGCATATAAATACAGGATGTTGCGGTTGTTTCCCCGCGCGCTGGCAATACTCATCGCGATGGTCGCGCTGACCGCCTCCCCCGCTATGGCCGGGGGGCCAGCGGGGCAGAAGAGTTTCGTCTCCCCGCAGCAGGCGGTGGCCGCGCTGGTCGCTGCGGTGCAGGACAACAACGATGTGCAGCTACTCGCCATCTTAGGCTCCGGCTCGGAGGACCTCATCTCCTCGGGCGACAGGGTCGCGGACCAGAAGGGCAGAACGCGCTTTCTCACGGCCTATGAGGAGAAGAAGAGCCTCGAGCAGGAGGACGAAGGCCGCGCGGTGCTTCTCGTCGGCGGCAAGGATTATCCTTTTCCGATCCCCATCGTTCGGCAGGGGGATGCCTGGCTCTTCGACACCCAGGCGGGCATGGAGGAAATCCTCAACCGGCGGATCGGCAGAAACGAGCTGCATACCATCGAGGTGATTCACGCCTATACTGACGCCCAGCGTGAGTATGCCTGTATGAAACGCAACGGCTGCCGCCGGGAGTTCGCCCAGAAATTTGCCAGCAACGAGGGCAAGAAGGACGGACTCTATTGGGAAGCAGGGGAGGGCGAGGAGGAAAGTCCGTTAGGCCCCCTGATCGCAAGAGCCACCGAGGAGGGTTATGCGGGCGGGCTGGATGAGGACCCCCCCGAACCCTTTCACGGCTATTATTTCAAAATCCTCAAGGCGCAAGGCGAGCATGCCAAGGGCGGTGCCTATGACTATGTGGCCGATGGAAAAATGGTCCTCGGTTTTGCTCTGGTCGCCTACCCCGCCAAGTACGGAGCCTCGGGCGTTATGACCTTTATCCTCAACCAGGAAGGCGTGATCTATGAAAAAGACCTGGGCGAGGACACGGCCGCGGCTGCGGCAGCAATGACCACCTTCGATCTCGACGACACCTGGAAAATATACAAAGAGGACGCAGACCAATAACGCAACGGTGTTACCGTCCGCCAGTGATGCATCCACCCATTCTTTATGGGATTGCCGGAACGAATCATAGTCATCATGGCCGGTTAACGCCGCTAACTTTTCATAAGCAATGATCACGCATTTCCGGCGAGGCGATTGGATCTCGTTGTACCCCCAAAATCCCATTTCGAACGATGATTCACCACGCCGGCACGGACTATGTTGAGGTCAATATAAACCAAACACCTCAATACGTGTTCCCCCGTTTCAATGGCTGTAGCGTGATCGCGATCTTCCCAATACGCCCCTTTTCGACTTTTCCTTTCGTTGTACTCCTGTCCTGTTCGACCAGCTACCAGCTGTATTAATTGCTTTTCAAAAAGCCAACTTTTTTAGGTTTCCTGATCAGATCTTGACTTTTTGCGCGCAAAAGCATCTACTACTCGAGGTAACAGGGTCCGTCTCCAGCCTCAACTTTTCGGTCTCGCCCCTGAAAACCCTTATCCAGCCTGTCGGTTGACCGAAGCCTGAAAGCCTGACCCCCAAGAGAGATTGACAAAATTTGAGGTATCCATTACAAATCTATGAAAAAATCTTCTGGTTGGCGAGTGTAACTGCTGGCAAGATATCAAACATCTGCCTTCTTCTTAGTGGACAGCATATTTACATTAAACGTAACATCTTTTTTACATACTTTTATGATCGACACTTTTTTCTCAAAAACATCTCTGATATCAAAGATATCAGGCGTTTTTTCCCACTAATCATTGATGGAAATACAATGATAATAATCTCAATAATATTGTTTCTGGCTGGATTGACACTAGTTACGTTCTCCATTATTTGTTTTAAGAAGAAAAAAATAATGCTTGGCTGGATTTCCGCTTTGATAAGTATGTTTCCCCTTGCGATCGGAGGAACATTAATCCTTAGCTATTTTGTAATAGCCCCTGCTTTCTTTCAAGGAGCCGAGTATTTACAATACCAGCAGCATTTACAATCACCAGATAAAAACCATATTTTTGTTCTCTTTCACGATTATAGCGGAATAGGCGACCCATCATGGCATGTTTTCAAGTTTAGTAACGATGTGGATGCCAAAAAGACAAAGATACTTGCGGGTTATACAAACAAATTAACTGATGAAGATAAAAAATGGTCATCAAAAATGTGGCTACCAACGTAAGGCGGGACAGCCTGTAAATTCAGTTAGTTAGCAATTCCTTAGATTTTGCTTGATTGTGGAATTGCCATAGAGCCAAAATGGCGGAAAGTGTCCCGCTTTAAGTTGGTAGCCAAAAATGTTAATGTGGAATTGGTCTGAAGCAGGAGATCAGACAGAAAACCCCCATATAGAGATTATCAAAGATGAATACTTGGTTTTTATACGAGGCGATATATACCATGGGCTTTACGATATTAAAGCAGACAAAACATTGATTGATGATCGTAGCCCATGGCATACATTTATCTATTCAGACGAATATAAAGCAATTCAGATAGAACCAACAAGGGAAGAAAGAAAAAGATTATTAATGGCCTGGAAGAAAAAAACTTTACATCAACCAATATTAGATATTATTGAGAGCAATAATGATTAACCATCTAACGCGCTCCACCTGACCAAAAACGCTGCGCGTTTTCGGCAGGTGAGCTTGAATGTTGTCGAGGTCGCTTCGCTCCCTCGACAACGCTGCGAATCACGTGCCGCACGTGATTCGCAGCGTTCTCGAAAAAAGTGAGGAAAGAAGAAATGACAAGAAATACACTGCTTGCGCGGGGAACTTCCGTGCTAATCGTGCTCGCTATCATAATGGGGACCACTTCGTGCGGAACAATTCTCTATCCTGAACGCCGCGGGCAGCCTGCGGGCAAAATTGATGTTGGAGTTGCGGTGTTGGACGGCATAGGCTTGCTGGTGTTCTTCGTTCCTGGAATTATAGCGTTTGCTGTCGATTTTGCAACGGGCGCCATTTATCTGCCTTCATCTTCTTCGCGACTTGAACTTAACCCGTCGAACCTTCAGGATGCGAAAATCATCCACGCTAAGTCTAAGGCTTTAACCCGTTCTGAGATAGAGATGCTGGTGAAAGAAGAAATAAGGCAGGAAATCAATCTGACTTCGCCTCAGACGAGAGTGGCAAAGGTTCTGCCCGATCGAGACCTGGCTTGGGGTGATATTGCGGAAACCCTTACGCCAAATCAACTTGCCGCTTTTGAGAACAACTGAATGCAGTGTATTTTTCAAGGACGCGCCTTGAAAAAACACTGATTCAAAACGTTAGCTATAACTATCACCAATGAATAGGAGTCTTGATGTTTAAAGTAAAAGCAAATGGCATAAATCGTTTAGATATTGAGATGAGTGGAAAGTTGAATACAGAAGATATGAATATCGCATTAGACGAACTTGTCAGCAAGTCGAAGAATATTGAAAATGGGAAAATGCTGTATGAAGTTATCGACTTTCATCTTCCGTCACTTGGTGCAATTGGAATTGAATTTTCACGGCTTCCCTCGATGTTTGGGCTAATGAAAAAATTTGACCGCGCAGCAGTATTGACTGATAAGACCTGGTTAAAGAAAGTAAGTGAATTTGAGGGGGCTTTGTACCCAGGTCTAGAAATCAGGGCTTTTAATAGAGACCAAAAAGCGGAAGCAGAAGCTTGGTTGTCGAGTTAAGTTGTCATTTGTCGGTAAACATAGCCACACAAGGCAATCGTGGGTGATGTCAATTACTACGTTCGTTCCTCACTCCTTAACTGCCACACCACATTGCGGCGTTACAGATATCTGCTATTGACGACAACAATTTAATAGCCCGAAAATTTAAGGTTTCCAGTAGATATATTCAATAGAATTGTTCGATCTTGGCGTTATGAAGTTGGCAAGATATCTTCAATAAAATTATTCGATCTCGGTATTATAATGGCAAGTTGGACTTGAAGGGAAAACTGTTTCGATGGTAATGATGAGAATCGGTGGCAAGTTATCCAGTATAACAAATGCTGCTACGCTTGTCAGCTTTAAGACGGTACTTCCGGATGAAAAGCAGGCTAAGGAAGTATTCATTGTGGAGCAGTTCGCGCGCATTCAGACAGTGGCCGGAGCTACACTTATCGACATTAGACCGAATGCCGATGATAGCGAGGGCAGAGCGGACGTTCTTGCCATAGCAAATGGAAATGAAATAGGAATCCAGTTGACTGAGCTGAAAATCTCACACAGACCAGCCTCTGCTGATCGAGCGTTGAGGATGACTGAAACCCTATTAGACACAATACTTGCACGCGTCAGACCCGAATGCCGCATCATGGTAGATATTCAGTCACCCCAGGACTACACAAATAAGAATGTGAAGCTTGTCGGAAAGCGGCTGAAGATGCTCGGTAAAATCATTGTAGAAGGTATCCAGAATTCCACTTTTTCACCAAGCCAAGCTGACTATTTTGATAAGACAAAATCTGGTCTAAAGCCCAATCCCTTAAACATCCCGGAAACGTTGAAAGATACCATAACTCGTATTGAGCTCTGCAAAATTCCAAAGGGACATAACACAATGTGTCACGGTCGGGAGAACGTGTTCATCAACTTCAATTTTGACATAGTTATTAGCTCTGACGAACTCGACGAGAACCTTGTTTTAAGTCTTTTTGCGAGAAAGGCTAACTCAGTTGCTGATACGCTTCTAATTTGGGCTTGTGATCAGGATTTTTGGTGCCAAAAAGAACGTATATTACAGCTCTTCTTGGCGCATGCTAAAGAAACAGTATTTAACAACATATACTTGTTTTTCTTTATCAATGCCGAGAAGCTCTTTGAACCAAACAAGAGAGTCTTTACTGTAAAAGAGAAGTCCTAACCAGCGACTGGTACGGACGCTTTCAGCGTCGTACAGCCTTAGCGTTAAAGATATCTGCTAACATGCTAAACAATTGAGAGGACGGGATTTTTTAGGTTTCCAAAGATATCTTCAACAGAGTTGTTCAACCTTGGCGTTATGAAGTTGGCAAGATATCAAACATCTGACACATAATGCGCGATTTCGTTCTATGATATTGCGCGTTTTTTCCACTAATCATCGTTAGTTGCAGGAAAATATGAAACAGACTCTACACGCGGTGACAGGTGCTTTCGGATATTCAGGAAAGTATATCGCCAAACGATTGCTTGATCGCGGTCACGAAGTTATCACCTTGACCAACTCTCTTAATCGGGCGAATCCGTTCGATGGTCGGGTCAAACCATACCCGTTCAACTTTGACAATCTGGCGGAACTTACTGAATCGCTTCGCGGTGTGTCTGTTCTCTACAACACATACTGGGTTCGATTTAATCACAAGATGTTTCAGCATGCAGACGCAGTCAGAAACACAATGGTTCTGTTTGAGGCGGCCAAAGCTGCCAATGTTGAACGAATTGTCCATGTCAGCATCACGAACCCATCTGAAGACTCACCTCTGGAATACTTCAGCGGAAAAGCGAAACTTGAACGAGCGCTGATGGAGTCCGGTATTTCACACACTATTCTTCGCCCGACGGTTCTGTTTGGGAAAGAGGATATCCTGATCAACAACATTGCGTGGGCATTGAGACGGCTCCCTGTGTTTGGTGTATTTGGAAGCGGTGAGTACCGTTTGCAACCAATTTATGTTGAAGATATTGCTTCCCTTGCTGTCGAGCAGGGAGCTAAGCGTGACAATGTTATTATTGATGCCATCGGCCCCCAAACATTTACATACAAAGAACTCGTCAATGTTATCGGTGAGATAATTGGAAAGGAGAGGTCCATCATATCAGTCCCTCCCGCAGTAGGCTTTATGGTCGGATGGGTTCTCGGCAAGTGTGTTGGCGACGTAATGATTACCCGTGAAGAAATCAAGGGGCTGATGGCGGACCTTCTCTCCGTTGACTCACCTCCTGCGGGAGATACAAGATTGACTGACTGGATTCGAGAGCATGCTGATACACTTGGAAGAAAATACACGAGCGAGCTT
>JAJSZT010000077.1 GCA_030272815.1 Deltaproteobacteria bacterium | reverse complement strand
AAAAAGCGTAACGAAAATCGACCGAGCTTCTTGCGGTCGGCTGGAGCGCCTTGATATGTATTTTATTTCTTTGTCACTCTTGGCGCGTGAAGTGTAATTGGACCAATCAGTTGTACTCTCACCTCTTCGATCAGCTCTTAAAACTCAACAACCTCAATATTCTATGTCGGCTGTTTCTTTCTGCGGAGGGCCAAAGACCAAATATACGTGTCTACTAAAACCTTCATTTAATCTTCCGCTGTTCTTTATAATTATAATCTGACTCATATTCTATCGTGCCAAATAATTTAATAATTTCAACCTGCTTACGCCTTTGGATGTACTCTTGGAGCGCTTCAGTAACAACTGCCTTTTTAGTGCGATGTTGACCGACTAAACGGGCATCTTCGATTAATTTGTCGCCAATTGCTAAATTAGTGGGCATAATTTCCTCCTCATTTTTCTTACACATTGTAACCTAAGTTGAGCTATTAGCCTTTAGCGGTTAGCTATTAGTTTAATGATTACAAAATGTTTTGCTATTACAAACTTTCACCCATTGGGTGCAATTTCCAATTAACCTAATACCTTGATTTTTCAAAGCTAAACGCTAATGACTAACAGCTAATCGCTCAATTTAGTTATAAAATAATTTATCATGTGTACTGCTGGAAGGCAACTGGATATTATTTTAAGCAAGTTAACATTTTTGTAGTTTATTGGGTAGCAATTTAACAGAAATGTAATTTTGTTATTTGCTTTTTTCTCTCTTGATAAACAAATTATATTGAAATATTAGTGGATTAAATTCCTATTTTTTTCTTGGCATATCTATTGCTTTATAGACTATTGCTCTATCGCTCTTATATTAGATTGCTCAAGTTATGTGCTTCGTGGTAAAAAATATAATAACTAGTGCCTGAACGAAAAACCCTGGTTCCGAGCGGTCATTGCGAGGAGTGAGGAACGAACGACGAAGCAATCCCCTTATTTCCAAGAGATTGCTTCGGTCATGCTTCCCTCGCAATGACGGGAAAAGTGTAATTTGGAGGGTTTTCGTTCAGACACTAACAAAGTTCCAATTGTGACCATTAACTGTATAGCTCTGTATATAGGGAGAAAAAAACAATGTGCCGTTTATTTGCGATAACCAGCGATAAGCCCCTGTCTCCAATGAAAGCAATAGAGGCTCTGGATGTTATGCGTGAAGGGCATGACGGTTCTGGTGTAGGTATTTTTTTGCGTGACCTGGGAGGACCTTTTGAAAATATGAAGGATGCCCCTATTCTGTCAGGTGTTTTCAGCGAAAAAGGGTTAAGGCGTCTGGACACATTTATGATGGAAATCGGTTTTATGACCAAATACAAGTTGTCTATTAAAGTCCCTAAAACGCCGCCGCCATGGGTGCCGAAGAGAGATATTTATCTTGTCCGTGCCTATGAATATCCGGAGGAATGGGATGGATTAAGTCGTAAGGAATTGAATGAAAGACTTCTTATTATACGACTTCAGCTTCGCGAAATGGGCGAAGAAAAAAAAGATATGATCGTATTTTCCTTCTGGCCTGACACAATTATGATTAAAGAAATCGGCAGCCCCATGGACGTCGCAAACTATTTAAAACTCGACCGCAAAGAACTGGAAGCCAGGGTAATAATGGCGCAGGGCAGACAAAATACAAATTATGAGATCAATCTTTATGCATGTCATCCTTTTTTCATTCAGGGTTTTTCCACAATGACTAATGGAGAAAATACCGCATTTATACCCATCAGGGAATATCTTACATCAAGAGGATTTCACGGGTACATGGGTTACCAGTCGGATTCAGAAGTTTTCACGCATATTCTGCATTATATATCTGCAAAACTCGGACTTGGCATTGAAGCTTACAAACATATTATAACTCCGCTTCAGAATGAAGATCTTAAAGATCATCCAAATGCTTTCTTTTTAAAACAGCTCAAACATTCTTGCAGAAGACTTATAATAGACGGACCAAACTGTATAATTGGATGTCTGCCCAACAATACCCTTTTCATGGCTCAGGATAGAAAGAAACTGCGGCCTGGTGTTGTGGGAGGGAAGCAGGGAGTTTTTGCCTTTTCTTCTGAAATATGCGGACTCGATGCTGCTCTCCCCGACCGTGACAAGAGTAAAGACTTTCAACCAATGCATCTTGACACAGCCATAGTAAGCCCTGAACGTCAGGAGGTTAAAATATGTCGTCAAACAGACCAATTGCCCCTTCCACTTTAAGTGTAAAAGATCTGCCCTGGCAGATCATATGGGATAAAGACAAATGCACTCTTTGCGGGAAATGTACTGCTGTATGTCCGGTAAATGCAATTGAACTGGGAGTCTTTCGCAAAAGAACCATAGAAACAACCATTGGGCTGGAAAGTACTCCATCCAATGATTTTAAGATTTATTACGGAATAAGGCAGAAAACTGATCCGGCATATAGCTGTGTTGGATGCGCTATGTGCAATCTGGTCTGTCCTAATGACGCGATAATACCTGCAAAAAGTGACGAGGCAGATAAACTTAGATATCATATTAATCAGGGTGGGCAACCCCGCCGTCGCGGAGGCAGGCGAAGTACTCCGGACAGTCTTTTAGATATGATAAAATTTATAAGGATCTCAATGCTGACAGATCCGGCACTTGATGCCGGCCGTCACGAATTTGAACTCACAACGCTGCTCGGAAGAATTTTATCTCCTGAAGAAAATTTAAGTTTTCTTAACGAAAACGGCTGGATACCGCCTGTAAGAGAAATATATCCTCTTATGATAGGGGGGATGTCTTTTGGAGCTCTGTCGCCAAATATGTGGGAAGGGCTTCAACTGGGTGTATCCTATCTTAATGAAGAATTATCTATGCCTGTTCGCATCTGTACGGGCGAAGGCGGCTGCCCGCCGAGATTGCTTCGCTCCAGGTTTTTAAAGTATGTTATCCTTCAGATTGCAAGCGGTTATTTTGGCTGGGATGAAATTATTCATGATATTCCTGATATGAAGGAAGATCCTTGCGCCATAGAAATAAAATATGGCCAGGGAGCAAAGCCCGGTGATGGAGGGCTTCTTATGTGGTACAAGGTTAACAAGCTGATTGCAGCGATCCGTGGTGTGCCCACAGGAGTGAACCTTCCAAGCCCGCCCACACATCAGACGCAATACTCAATAGAAGAATCAGTTGCGAAAATGATACAATCAATGTCAATGGCCTGGGGTTTCAGGGTTCCTGTTTATCCTAAAATTTCCGCCACATCAACAGCTCTGGCGGTTTTGAACAACCTGACCAGAAATCCTTATGCTGCCGGCCTTGCCATTGACGGAGAAGACGGCGGAACCGGAGCTGCTTACAATGTCTCAATGAATCATATGGGGCATCCAATAGCCAGCAATATACGCGACGCTTATCTCAACCTTGTCAAAATAGGAATGCAGAATGAAATTCCGCTTATTGCCGGGGGCGGCATTGGGAAAAATGGTAATTTATCAGCAAATGCTGCTGCGTTAATAATGCTCGGCGCAAGCTGTGTACAAATCGGCAAATACATCATGCAGGCTGCTGCCGGATGTTTAGGGTCAGAAACAGACAGGTGCAATATATGCAACATAGGGCTTTGCCCGAAGGGGATAACTTCACAAGATCCTCGCCTTTACAGACGTCTTGATGTCGATAAGGTTGCACAGCGCGTAGTGGACGTCTTTCTGAGCTTTGACACAGAACTTAAAAAAATTCTCGCACCGTTAGGACGCTCAACATCCCTTCCAATAGGAATGTCTGATGCCATAGGAATAAATGATTACAACGCTGCAAATCGTCTTGCTATAAAATATGTTGTTTAGAATTAAGGAACTTTTTTAAAATTTCTGTAAAAATTCACCACGGAAGGACACGGAGTCTCACTGAAAATTATAAACAATGAGTAAAAGATT
This sequence comes from Deltaproteobacteria bacterium, assembly GCA_030272815.1. Lineage (GTDB taxonomy): Bacteria > Desulfobacterota > Desulfobacteria > Desulfobacterales > ETH-SRB1 > B13-G4. Next base: position 11,118 of record JAJSZT010000077.1, on the reverse strand, counting down.
TGAGCTATAAAATCACAGCTACAGCACGGGGGTTATGAAGAACTTGGTGCTGGTTATAATGTTGAGAAAAGTATTTTGATAATTCAGTGTAATTCCGTGAAAATCCGTGGTGAACTATTGCGAAGTTCTTAATTCAATTCGGAGAATTAAATGAATGACAATCAATATTATATAATTTCTGGTAAAATATATGGGAAACGTTTGGGCTCACGTATCCTTGAAGAACAAATCCAGAAAGCTGTTGCAGACGGCCACAGATATCTGGAGATAAAAGCCTTTGGTCAGCATGGGATTGGCGGACGTCTGTGGAAAGCTGGTAACGAAAAAGTTCATATCAGGATAATTGGACATCCAGGGCAACGCGTTGGATCACTGGGATTTCCAAATACATCAATTGAAATCATGGGACCTGCATCTGATGACGTTGGATGGCTAAATGCCGGCGCTCATATAACTGTTCACGGAAATGCCTCAAACGGAATAGCAAACGGCATGGCTCAGGGTAAAATTTACATCGCCGGTAATATTGGCTCCCGTGGCATGACCATGACAAAACACAATCCTCGTTTTGATCCCCCTAAATTGTGGGTTCTTGGCTCTGCAGGTGATTATTTCGGTGAATTCATGGCAGGAGGAATTGCCGTTATCTGCGGATTTGAGGCCCAGTCACCCGATAATATTCTGGGGTTTCGGCCATTTGTGGGTATGGTAAGCGGAAAGGCTTTTTTTCGCGGTTCACACAAGGGCTTCAGTCAGCCGGACGCTAAAATTGTGCCGATTACAGATAAAGACTGGGACTGGCTTACTAAAAATCTGAAAATCTTTCTTAAAAACATTGGCCGGCCGGAACTTTTTGAAACTCTCTCTGATAAAAATGAGTGGCAGCTTTTAACTGCACGTACCCCGCAAGAAAGAACCGGACGGCAGCTCCGTACCATGGAATCTTTTCATGAAGAAATGTGGGATAAAGAGCTTGACAGAGGAGGTATATTTGGAGACCTGACAAACTTGGACAGAAGCCCCATACCTCTTATTACTACCGGCGAATTGAGACGCTTTGTTCCTGTATGGGAAAATAGAAAATATGCAGCTCCCTGTGAAGCCAGTTGTCCCGCAGGTATTCCTGTCCGTGATCAATGGCGGCTGATAAGGGAAGGCCGTATTGACGAGGCTGTAGACATGGCCCTTGCATATACGCCTTTTCCTGCCTCTGTTTGCGGTTATCTATGCCCCAATCTCTGTATGCAGTCATGCACCAGGCAATCAGCAGACATGGTTCCAATAGATGTAAAAAAACTCGGCAAGGCAAGCATAAATGCGAGCCTTCCGGAACTACCGCCATTAAGCGGAAATAAAATCGCCATAATTGGCGGCGGCACCGCAGGAATTTCTGTTGCATGGCAGCTCAGGCAGCACGGGCATGAAGTAACTGTTTATGATATGTCAAAAACCCTGGGAGGAAAGATATCCTCAGTTATTCCGGACAGCCGGATTCCAAAAGAAGTAATCACAAAAGAACTGGAAAGGATACAAAAGATCATTCCACACATACATCTCCAGCAGCGTCTTGAACTAAAAGAAATCGAACAGCTCAGCGAAGATTTCGACTTTCTGGTTATTGCCATTGGAGCGCAAAAGCCCAGAACAATTCCTGTTCCGGGAAATGAAAGAATTATACCCGCCCTTGATTTCCTTAGACAGGCAAAAACAGACAAAGCAAAGCCAGGCAAGCGCGTGGTAATTATTGGCGCCGGAAATGTGGGGTGTGATGTTGCCTCCGAAGCTCACAGGCTTGGAGCCAAACATATTACACTCATAGATGTTCAGGAACCAGCCTCATTTGGCGAGGAAAGAGAAAACGCAGAGACTGTTGGTGCAAAATTCAGATGGCCGGTGTTTACAAAGGAGATTACAAAAGAAGGTGTTATACTTACTACTGGGGAGCTAATTCATGCTGACACTGTTATTATATCAATTGGTGATGCGCCTGATATAGAATTTCTTCCAGAAAATGTTAAGACAGAACGAGGATTCATTGTAGTTAATGACTACTATCAAACAACTGATCCCAAAATTTTCGCAATCGGTGATGCAGTAAAACCAGGGCTCTTAACAGATGCTATCGGGTCCGGCCGAAAAGCGGCAAAAGCAATAATAAACATCCTGAAAGGCAAAAAACCACTTGACGATACCCGCGAGATGATTCATCGTGAGCGGATTACTCTGGAATATTTTGATCCAAGAATAACCGGCTTTGATGATATTGAGCAATGCAGCTCACAATGTTCATCCTGCGGAACCTGCCGGGACTGCGGGATATGTATTGAAGTATGCCCCCAGTCAGCTATCAGCCGGAAGGAAATAAAAAACAACGATTTTGAAATGATCGTAGATGAAACAAGGTGCATTGGCTGCGGATTCTGCGCAGAAGCCTGTCCTTGCGGAATCTGGAATATTATAGAAAACAAACCTGTTGAGTAACCCTGAACCCAGAACCTTTGAACCCCATAAGCACTAACTTAAGCTGCGAGATAGTATTTGGGATGTATTTAGAATATCGAATGTCGAACAAGGAATGATGAATGTCGAAGGAAGGTAATACCTTTGATCTTGAAGGATGAAGACAACCAGTTGATTTCGATATTTGTGAAAAGCATTGATACTGCAAAACAAAAGAGTAAGAAACCTTCATAATTCGACATTCGACATTCGACATTCGATATTCGCATTTTTACTAAATTAGTTGTTTAAGTTAGCGCTTATGCCTTTGAACCCTGAACCGTGAACCCGTAATATGAAAGCCATAATAGCTCTAGAAGACGGACGTACCTTCAACTGCCGCAGCTTTACAGGACCCGGAGAAAGCTGGGGGGAAGTCGTATTCAATACAAGCATGACAGGATATCAGGAAGTATTGACCGATCCTTCATACAGGGGACAGATGGTGACCATGACATATCCTCTTATCGGCAATTATGGTATCAACGCCGAAGATATCGAGTCTGACAGGATACAGGTTTCTGCTTTTCTGGTTAAGGAATATCAAGATTTCCCGAGTAACTTCAGATCAACTTCCACTCTTGCAGATTATCTGAAAGCCCAGGGAATACTGGGCATTGAACAGTTTGATACTCGCGCGCTTACAAGGCATATTCGAAAAGCAGGAGCCATGCGTGCATTCATAACAACCCATGATCTGGACCCTGCCTCCTGTGTAAAACGTGCACGGGGAATTTCAAGCATGGCAGGACAAGACCTTGTAAAAGAAGTAACAACAAAAGTTCCTTATTTCTGGACACAAGAAAAGCCTGTTTATATCGGAAAAGATGTCCCTTTAAACAAAAATATATGGAAATACAACGGAAGCAAACATTCTGTTGTCGCCTTTGACTTCGGGATAAAATACAATATATTACGATGCCTTGAATATGCTGGTTTTGAAATTTTAGTTGTTCCGGCCACAACAAGTGCTGAAACTGTAAAACTTATTGAGCCGGATGGGCTCTTTCTTTCAAACGGTCCTGGTGATCCGGAACCTGTCTCATACGCAATAAATACCATCAGAAGTCTTCTGTCATATTGCCCGATATTCGGTATCTGTCTTGGGCATCAGTTGCTTGCGCTGGCATTGGGAGGAAAAACATTCAAGTTAAAATTCGGACATCGAGGCTCAAACCAGCCTGTTAAAAATCTTTTAACAGGGAGGGTTGAAATAACATCTCAAAATCATGGGTTTGCTGTAAATATAGACAGCCTGAATGAAAAAAATATTAAAATAACCCACAAAAACTTGAACGATAATACGCTCGAAGGATTCAGGCACCGTGAACTGCCGATTTTTGCCGTACAATACCATCCCGAAGCATCTCCCGGGCCCCACGATTCAATGTATCTCTTTGATGATTTCGCTAAAATGATAAGACTAAAATGCCAAAACGCACTGACATAAACAAAATCCTGATAATTGGCGCCGGCCCTATTATAATCAGTCAGGCATGCGAGTTTGACTACTCAGGCACCCAGGCATGCAAGGCTCTTCGTGAAGAAGGATACAAAGTAGTTCTCGTCAACAGCAATCCGGCAACAATCATGACAGATCCTGAAATGGCAGATCGAACCTACATTGAACCTGTAACTCCTGAAATGGTTGCGGCAATAATAGAAAAAGAACGTCCATGCGCATTACTACCCACTCTGGGCGGCCAGACAGGGCTCAATACTGCTATACAGGTTGCAAAAACTGGTGTCCTTGAAAAAATCGGCGTAGAAATGATCGGGGCTTCAATTGAAAGCATAAATAAGGCTGAAGACAGAGATCTTTTCCGAAGCGCTATGGATAAGATAGGATTGCGTATACCTGAAAGCGGCATTGCAACAAATATGGAAGAGGTCCGGAGTATTGCTGCTGATATTGGGTTCCCCATAATTATACGCCCAAGCTTCACTCTGGGCGGAACAGGCGGCGGTGTAGCCTATAACCCCGAAGACCTGGAAAAATACGCTAAGGCGGGGCTGGATGCGAGTTTAATCGGACAGATTATGCTTGAAGAATCTGTTCTGGGCTGGAAGGAATATGAACTGGAGGTTATGAGGGACAATAAAGACAATGTAGTTATTGTCTGTTCCATTGAAAACATGGACCCAATGGGCATACACACAGGTGACAGCATTACGGTTGCACCTGCTCAAACTCTCAGTGATAAAGAATACCAGAAGATGAGGGATGCCTCTATTGCAATAATGAGAGAAATCGGTGTGGACACCGGCGGCTCAAATGTCCAGTTTGCTATTAATCCTGAAAACGGAGATATGATAGTAGTAGAGATGAATCCAAGGGTATCGCGAAGCTCGGCCCTTGCTTCCAAAGCTACAGGCTTCCCAATTGCAAAAATAGCGGCAAAGCTGGCTGTTGGATATACACTTGACGAAATCCCCAACGACATTACAGGGGAAACCCTTGCATCATTTGAACCTACCCTTGATTACTGTGTTGTCAAAATACCTCGCTGGACATTTGAAAAATTTCCGGAAACTCAGGATTATCTTACTACATCCATGAAATCGGTCGGCGAAACAATGGCAATTGGAAGAACCTTTAAAGAAGCCCTTCAAAAAGGGCTGAGATCCCTTGAAATCGGCAGATATGGTCTTGGAGCTGATGGAAAGGATTTTTCCGACCGGCAAGGAAGACTGCCGTCTTTATCTGAAATTGAGCAGAAGCTTGCGACACCGAATTCATTGAGAATTTTTTATCTTCGCCATGCATTTTTAAACAAAATGTCAATTCAATACATTAATGAATTAACCGGTATTGACCCCTGGTTTTTATATCAGATTAAGCAGATAGTAGAATTCGAACAAAATATTCATAAATTCAACGGCGCTGCTCTGCCTGCATCTCTGTTAAAACAGGCAAAATCCCTGGGATTTTCAGACATTCAGATCGCACATCTTACAGGTACCAGTGAAAACAGTATAAAGAAGTATCGTAATTTACATAATATAAATCCTTTATATAAACTGGTTGATACCTGTGCTGCTGAATTCAAGGCCGCTACTCCATATTTTTATTCAACATATGAAACAGAAAACGAAGCCAGAGTTTCAAACAGAAAAAAGGTTATGATCCTGGGCGGCGGCCCAAACAGAATCGGCCAGGGAATTGAGTTTGATTACTGCTGTGTACATGCTTCATTTGCGCTTAAAGAAGAAGGAATTGAGAGCATAATGGTAAACAGCAACCCTGAAACAGTCAGCACAGACTATGACACGTCTGACAAGCTTTATTTTGAACCGCTTACAAAAGAGGATGTTCTCCATATCGTGGAGACAGAAAAGCCTGTGGGTGTCATTGTCCAGTTTGGGGGCCAGACCCCCCTGAATCTTTCAGTGCCTTTATCTGAGGCCGGTGTCCCTATTCTCGGTACACAGCCGGAAAGCATTGACCGCGCTGAAGATCGCAAACTTTTTCAGGCAATGTTAAAAAAACTTGGGCTCGTTCAGCCGCAAAACAGTACTGCAATTACGGTAGAAGAAGCCGTAAAAGCGGCAGAAAAGATAGGATATCCTGTAATTGTACGACCTTCCTATGTACTTGGAGGAAGGGCGATGAAAATTGTCTATGACCGCAGTAAACTTGAAAATTTTACAAGGCTTGCAATCATTGCATCTCCTGAACATCCCGTACTTATTGATAAATTTTTAGAAGATGCTGTCGAAGTTGATGTAGATGCCATTTCTGATGGAGAAACAACTATAATCGGCGGGATTATGGAGCATATAGAAGAAGCAGGTGTACATTCAGGCGATTCAGCATGTGTCCTCCCCCCTTACAGCCTTGACGCTCAAACTCTCAATGAGATCAGGAACGCTACAATAGCCATGGCATCAGAGTTAAATGTCATAGGCTTGATGAATGTTCAGTATGCTATAAAAGATAACCAGCTTTTTGTCCTGGAAGTTAACCCCAGAGCTTCAAGAACAATTCCTTTTGTCAGCAAGGCAACCGGCGTTCCCCTTGCAAAACTGGCCACAAAAGTAATGCTTGGCAGAACTCTAAAAAACTTGGGACTCACCTCTGAAAAAACTCCTTTACATGTTTCAGTCAAAGAGGCTGTTATGCCTTTTTCCAGGCTGCCGGATGTTGACGCACTTCTTGGGCCGGAAATGAAATCAACCGGAGAAGTGATGGGAATTGATTCGGATTTTGGCCATGCCTATGCAAAATCCCAGCTCGGAGCCGGATACAATCTGCCGATTTCGGGAATGGTCTTTATAAGTGTAAAAAACCATGACAAAACAGCAGTAACTGATGTTGCATCCCAGTTTCATAAAATGGGTTTTAAGATTATGGCAACACGTGGAACTTCCAGGTTTTTAGAAAACCATGACATACCGAATATTGTAGTAAACAAGGTTTCAGTAGGACGTCCGCATGTAATAGATGCAATTATGAACAATGAAGTTCATCTGATCATAAATACAGGCTCAGGGGAAAAAACAAAATGCGATGGATATCATATAAGACGTGCTGCCATTAAATTCAACATCCCGTATACAACGACTATAGCCGGAGCAAATGCAATGTGTAAAGGTATTGCAGCGCTTACTAGAAAAAAACTTTCTGTAAAATGTATTCAGGAATATGTTTAATTAATCGGTTTAAACCGCTACCTCTTGTAGTGGTACCATAAAAAAGTTTTACCGTTACAGTAATTATTTAAGAGGACAGCCACCTCCTCTTGGTGTGGTAATTTAACTTTAACACCTTATGTTTTTGGAAATAAAATGGATTTTTTAGATAAACCACGAGAGGCCTGCGGGATATTTGGGATGCATGACTATCCCGAAGCTGCAAAGCTCTGCTATTTTGGCCTGTATGCTCTTCAGCACAGAGGGCAGGAAAGCGCCGGCATAGCTGTTGCAAACGATAATGATATTGCTGTGCATAAAGGCATGGGCCTTGTACCCGATGTTTTTGAAATAGATCATCTGGAAACATTAAAAGGAGGCAGCGCCATAGGGCATGTGCGTTATTCCACAACCGGGAGTTCAATAATTTCAAATGCCCAGCCGTTTGTAGTCCGCCACAGGAATAAATCATATGCGGTGGCACATAACGGAAATCTTGTTAACGCTCTACAACTAAAGAATGAGCTTGAGGAATCAGGTTCGATCTTTCAGACTACCATGGACAGCGAAATTTTCCTCCATCTTTTTGTCAAAAACATGAAACATGGCTTTGAAAATGCTCTGGTACAAACTGTGTCAAGATTAAAGGGAGCTTTTTCATTTGTCGCGCTTACGAGCAAAGGAGAAATAATCGGCATCAAGGATCCAAACGGATTCAGGCCGCTGTGCCTCGGAAAACTGAACGGACATTATGTACTGGCTTCAGAAACATGCGCCCTGGATCTTGTTCAGGCTGAATTGGTGCGTGAAATCGACCCGGGTGAAATAGTAATTATAAGCAAAGACGGCATAAAAAGCATTAAAGCGCCCGGTACGCCAAAGCGCTCATTCTGCATTTTTGAGTTCATTTATTTTGCAAGACCGGACAGTATAATATTCGGACAAAATGTCTATCTGATGAGAAAGGCGCACGGCAGATGTTTAGCCAAAGAAGCTCCTGTTGATGCCGATCTTGTAATGCCGTTTCCTGACTCAGGCACCTATGCAGCCTTGGGGTACTCGGAGGAAACAGGAATTCCCTTTGAAATGGCTATGATACGAAATCACTATGTGGGAAGAACTTTTATCCAGCCGACTCAGAGTATGCGTGATTTTGGAGTAAGAATAAAGCTCAATCCCATAAAAGAGCTTCTGAGAGGAAAAGATATTATAATAATTGAAGACTCCATAATCAGGGGAACCACAGTTAAAACAAGAGTCAAAGCTTTGCGCAAACTCGGTGTAAAACGTGTGCACATGCGCGTAAGCTGCCCACCCCATTGCTTTCCATGCTATTACGGAATTGATTTTTCAACGAGAGGTGAGCTGATTGCCTCAAACAAGTCAATTGAAGAACTTAAAAATTTCCTGGGCCTGGATAGCCTTAACTACCTCAGCCTGGAAGGTCTTTTAAATTCAACAGGCTTTTCGGATCCTAAAGATAAATTCTGCAAGGCGTGTTTTGATGGATGCTATCCTGTAGAATTCGATACAAAACTTTCCAAAGATTGCCTTGAACGCTAACAACTTATTCAAGCTCCTCTGAAAGAATGATCGCCTCAGCAACACAACGCATTGATTTGCGGGTATCCATGCTGCGCTTTCGAATCCAGTGATATGCCTCCTCTCCGGTTTTATTCCGCCGATTCATGAGAACATCTTTTGCACGTTCTACCAGCTTACGTGTTTCAAGTTCCTCCTGGACAACCTTGGTTTTTACCATGAGTTCCGTATTAAGTATCGCCACAGCCGCCTGATTTGCCACAGTAATTATCAGGTTGACTTCTGTTTCAGAAAATTTATACCGGCTTGCTGTAAAACAGTTTAATACACCTATCACTTTTTCATCCTTGACTTGAAGAGGCACGCTAACCATTGATACGAGCCCAAGTTTCCTTGCCATTTCTTTTTCCTTGAATATAGGCTCATCAAGTACATTCTCGACAATTAGCGGCCTCTTATGAGTAGCCACAAAGCCAACAACTCCTTCATCCATGCTTAGTGATCTGTCTTTCATATACTCAGGGTCAATAGTTTGAGAAGCTTTTAGTCGTATCATTGTGGGATTAACCCTTTCGTCTATAAGCCACAATGAACAAATTTCAACTCCGGTCACCCTTGCCGTAACCATCACAATAAGCTTAAGGAGATCTTCCAAATACAGGTCGGAAGTAATGGCCCTGCTGATATCCATAAGAGCTTTTATATATTTGTCTTGAGTTTCGGGCATGTTTGTCATTTCCAATAGTTAAAGACTATAGATCTTCGCACATGAATTGATACTAAAATATATACCATCTTGATTTTACTTTAAAAAAGGGAATCTGTGTTTATCGAACATTCGGTACGTCCATAAATAAGTAAATAACTGCTATTGCAACTGATAGTTATGCTCTTTAGCGATTTTTTCTCCTCTATTTACAGCATATCCAACTCCCGGCTGAGTCATTCCTAATTGTTTTGCCAAATCCGTGCAGCTTATTCCCAACTCCCGAACTGCCCAATAGCATAACAGGTCCCTGGCCTCAACTTGAACTTTGCGTCTGCCTTTTGAATATATTTCTTCTATTTCTATATCATATATCTTTGAGACCATCTGACTTATCTTTTTGAGATCATATCCCAGGGCATTTAATTTATAACTGCGTTCAAGTTTCTCTTTTGCCTCTGATAATAATGCTGTAACAAATTCGCTGTCACCTAATATACGTTCATCCCCTTTAATACGGTCCTGACCCTTTTGCCGCAATTTCTTTATCATAGACCATCCACCAAGACTGCGCACCAAACCACCTCCTGTAAGCTCTGGTCTTCTTCCCTGGTCAATACCTTTTTTTACATATGAAAGATAAGCTTTTCTTGATTCTGAAACCTTTTTGCCAAAATATGAAAGAACATATTCTGTATCTTGCCATTCATGTTTTTTCCTGCCCATTAAAACACTGTGTCCGCTATATGGATATTTGTTCAGCTCCTTTATGTCTGACACTATTTTTGCTCGCAAAGGATTTAGATGAATATAGCGGATCAGTTCCCTGAAATACATATCTTCCTGACAGATAATTGATTTGTATCTGTTTTGAAAAAGCTGTCCATGTCGTCTATGTCTTCTGTTAAAATAGATTGCATACCCTGTAAGCAATCTTCTCATCAGGGTTGATATTTTACCACTGCTTCGGAATAAAAAATGTGCGTGGTTTGGTATAAAGGCCCAGGCATAACAGGTGGTTTGTGTTGCAGGCAAAAGATCTGATAATCGATCAATAAAATTATCTCTGTCTTTATTGTCTCTGAATATTTTGCGACGCTCAATTCCCCGGATGATGATGTGATGTAAAACACCCGGTGCGTCCAGGCGGGCTAATCTAGGCATGCAAGACTACTATCAATAATATAATTAAATGTGAACATAGCGCCCTTCGGGCGGACTTTTTTAGTCTTCTACATATTCCATTGTTTCTTGATTACAACCTGGGCAACCTAAAACAGGCATAAAACCTTCATACCATCTACCTTCAAATTCGGCCATTGCAATCTCAACATCAATAATTGCTTCATTGACAGCCATTTCACAATTACAATGAGAACAACGATAACTGTATTCCTCCGGAGGAGGGCCAAACGGAACATCCTCTCCCTCTATCTTTTGCTTCCACTCCGTTGATGACAGAAGGGGTGTATTTTCCGGCTTTGATATTTTCATATTCATCATATAATATTCCATATTTTGGATGCCATATTGCCCACAGAATCATTTCATTACCACAATAACTACACAACAAAGGATCTCTGGAGCTTAGCTCAATATAGCGCTCTCTATATTTTTTAACTCTTATTATTTTATAAGTTCCTTTAATAACACGTCCAATCGCCTGTATACCCTTAGATATAACATCTGCCCACTTCTTAAATGTTTTTGTAGCTTGCAATCCGTAATAGCGAACTCGC
>JAJSZT010000076.1 GCA_030272815.1 Deltaproteobacteria bacterium | reverse complement strand
TTAGTTCGCTTAGGTTTTGACGTTAAAGAGGGGGCCGGATATGAGGCAAAAGATATACCTGAAAAAGTAGCTATGAAAATTGACTGCCAAGATATCTTTATTTGTTTGGTAACATCCGGTGATACTAGCTGGATATTATCAGAAGCTGCATATGCTAAAGGTAAAAGCAAATATTTGATCATTATCTGCCAGGATAGTGTTCCATTTAATAAAGGAATTATCGGTGGAGATTATGAACACTTGCCTTTCCCAGAAGCTTCTATAGAGAAATGTTTTTCCGATTTAGTTTATGCATTACCGGTTTGAAATAACGCCGAACCCGGTGTTTCACTTGACCGCCAGCCCTGTGGGCATATCGGCAAGTGAACTTTTCGTTCGATGAAAAAAGGAAACTAAGAAAGTTGGAACAAAATTATTTAAAAAAAATAAAAAAGGAGTTCGCCCATATCAAACCATACGATGAGGATGATCTTGATTGGTGGAATGAGGGACTTGATTTTATTGAACAAGATAAACTTGATGAAGCTGAGAAGATATTTAAAATGCTGATAGTTTCTCAACCGCACCATTCTGATGGGTTTGAGGGGCTGGCAATGGTATACAAGAAAATGGATAGAAAAAAAGAAGCTATGTATTTCATTGATCTTGCAGTTGAAAAAGCCAGAGAAGCTCTTCAAGCTGAAAGAATAGAGCAAGAGATACTCGAAATGATTTTGCATCAAAAAAAGGAAATTGAAAAAATATAAATATCAATAGAAGATGAATAGCTGCTAACATGGCAGGAGGAAAATTAGGGACGTTTATCGGGCCCTATTCAACTGCGTTTGGTATAGCTTAAAATAAATCAACGCGTTTATATTTTATATAACTTTTCAAATGTATGGATAGCTGTTTTATTTTATAGTATTTTCCAGTAGTTTTGGCGTAAATTTGTTAAGTTAAATAAACATTTTTCACAAATTTAGGGTTTCACTCAGCAAAATCGCTTGGAAATCGCAAGATACCCTCTTGAGATTATATACATGCGTCAGGGCTGGGAACGAACGTCCCCTCCCCCTCGCAAGTGCTATAGGATGTCCCTTTTATGTCCCAATGCAAAAAGTGCGATAGCGTAAACTTTCTTTGATTTTTTGATGAAAGTGTATATAAAAAAAGCAAATAATACATCCGGGGAGATAATTATGAAAATACAGGATAAAATAAAAATAAAGGGAAAAAATAAAGGGTTATCCCAAAAATAATTGGCTGAAATGGTCGGCATCAATACTGCGCACCTCAACCTTTTAACAGAAAAAAATGAACATGTTTAAGACGGGAGACGGATCATGTCGGAAGCAAACTATAACCAAGTCATATCCGAGATAAAAACATTAAATTTATCAGACCAACTTCGTCTTTTGGAAGAAATGGCAACGCTGATTCGCAAAAAGACAAGCGGAACACGACCCCGCAGCATTATGGAACTTAAAGGAAAAGGCAAGGATATCTGGAAGGGGCTTAATGTAAAAGCGTATATTGATGAGGAAAGATCATCGTGGAATGGATAAATGATCTACGGGGGAAAACGGTTGGCCTTGATACTGCGCCGCTGATTTATTTTATTGTAGAAAACCCCGCTTATATTGAAATTGTATGGTTTTTCTTTGAAGCAATGGACAGGGGTGATTTCATGGTTAGTCACTTCAACCGTGACCTACCGCATTGGAATTTGTGTTATAGTGGCTCATAGGAGGTGACTTATGAGCCAGGAATATCGAAAAGATCCGCATGGGTTCTCTCAGTAACTCAACGGGCGGAGATATGTAAAATAAGGTGACAAAGTGCCAACGTCCACTATCCCACACACGTGGGTTAACTTTACTTTGAGAAGGTAAAAATGGTAGCGAATAGAGCAACAAAAGTACCACCGTCCCCTCGTCATTGCTGGATGAATTTTTAGGAAGGACAGCTTCTTGATGGATAAGTTAACAAAGTTACCAGCATCCCCCCTAGTCCCGGAAATTCTTTAAAAGACCAACGGTCGTTAATTAGGAGACAACACTATGCAACCATATGAAGTAAAAATAGAAGTACCTCATGAAGTGTTATTAAATCTTCATAAATCACCTGGTGAGGCTGCCGAAGATATCAGACGACAGGCAGCTATTCGTTATTATAAAAAACGCTCTCTCATTGGGAAAAGCAGCAGATCTGGCGGGGATGAGCGGGTTTGAGTTCATTGATTATTTACCTTTCATTTATAAGCATCCTATTGTTCTCATCATGGAAGAATGATTTATAAACAGATAAAAATTGCGCTGGTCTTTCTTGTTTCATGCCTGTGGTTTTATTTTCCTGTTTTTGCGGCAGGGCAGGGGGAAAGCAGATTATACGACCTGCCGATTATCGAACTTCAAGATGTTGTTGTAGACTGGTTACGACAAAGCAATTTTCAGGTCTTGTTGGGGCCGATTGAAAGAGGAGAGCTTGAGATATGTGCCGAGAAAGAACATGAAGAGTGGCGGATAGTCTTATGGCACCACTCTTCACTGGCATCCTGGATAAATGCCAGGTGCACAGTCAACGGTCAGATTGACAACAGGCGGGCCGAATTCCTTTGGAGGCATATTTCAGGCTATATCAAGGAATCTTCCGCTGAAACAAAAATTAAACCTTCCCATCAGCCCCTCCCTGACGCCGTTTTGCAGCAAATAGATACAGTGGTATGCATTTATGCAGATACCGACGGCAGGGATATTCAGTTTTCAGGCTTTATTATCCATGAAAGCGGCCTGATTATCTGTACAGCCCATGATTTAAAACCGCTCCAGACCATAACCGTTGTTCTGTATGATCGTAAAGAGCTGCCAGGGCGTGTGGTCAAAATTGATCATCATATGGACCTCACATTAATTGATGTAGGAGTTAGACTGGAAAACGCTGTCCAGCTAACAAAAGGTAGAAATATGTTGCAAATGGGAGAAAGGCTTTATGTAGCGGTATGCCCCTCGGTATTGTCAAAAACGATTTATCCCGGAATCATTGACGGTCCACCCCGACGAGTGGGGGACCAGGTATTGTGGCAGGTGAATATGCCGGTTTATCACGGAAGCAGCGGTAGTCCTGTTTTTGATAACAACGGGCGTCTGGTCGGCGTTGTAAAGGGGAGGTACCGTAACACCGAAACGGTCGGGTTCCTCATCCCCTTTGAAACGCTAATGGCATTTATAAAAGATGGACAGCAGTGACAATTTGTGTTAATTTTGATATTTTACCAAGACAGTCCATCAAGAAAAATTCGAAACACTTGGGTCTTCTCCGAATTGTCGCCCTCATTTTGATATGTGTGGCAGGCGGATCAGAAGAAAACCCTAAACATATGGAGGATTTAAAATGAGACTTGTTTCAAAATTGGCCATTTCAGTTGTAATGTTGATGGCGGTAATAATGGTTGGGATAGGTTTCTGCCATGCTCAGCTAACCTCTGGCCAAATAGCTCCTGTCTTCTCCTTGAAAGACTTTAAGGGCAAAACCTATGATTTATCCCAAATGAAAGATCATCCTATGATCATACTCTATTTTTTTGACGTGGAATCAAGGCCGAGTCAGCAAGGATTATTGAGTCTCAATCAACTGGCTAAACAATACAAAGATGCTGATTTTATCGTATGGGGTATTACTCGTTCATCCAGGGAAAAAGTGGAAAACTTTGTGAACATGACCAACCCGTCTTTTCCAATCCTTCTAGACAAAACTCATGTAAGCGAGATTTATCAGGCCCGGTTGATTCTTCCAACCATATGCATTATTGGCCCTAAGGTTAAGGTGCTCGACTATTTCCAGGGAGGAGGAAAGACCACCGAAGTCATGCTATTGAGACTGGCTGAAAGGGAATTACAGCGAAATCAAATAATGTTAGCAAAAGCCATCATCCAAAATATTGAAAATAAAAATCCCCAAAACCTGAAAGCCAAAACAATCAAAGGGTATGCAGCTTTGCAAGAAGGAAACCTGAGCGAAGCTGAGAAAACCTTCAGAGATCTATCCAAGATAAAGGGGAAAGGAGAAGTATTGGGGAAGGAAGGACTGACTGCTGTTTATGCAAAAAAAGGACAAGCCGAAAAAACCTTTGCATTAGCTAAAGAGGTAGAACAAAAAGCCCCTGACAGAGCTTACGTCCATGTACTCAAAGGAGATATCTTTTATGGTCAAGGCAAGAAAAAAGAAGCCGAGGCAGAATACCGAAAGGCAGTTCAAAAAAAGTCGGCCGAGCCATACCATAAAGCTGTAGCGTATAATCAATACGGTCGGTTTCATGCCAGCTTAGGAAAGTACCAAAGAGCTCGAGAGCTTTATGATCAAGCTGTTGATATAAATCCCTATTACATTGAAGCGATGTCAAATAAGGGGATTACGTACGAAAAACAGGGGAAATGGGACAAAGCCTTAGAAGCTTACCGCCAGGCCTTGATTCTTGACAAAAAAGATACCTTTGCTGCTGTGTTGGCTAACAAGGCCCAGCAGATGCTTGCCCTCCAAAAAAACACTGCGCAAAAAAAACGAATAGATAAATTGGTCAAGGAATTGGCAGCCCGATACCGCAGTCAGAAAAAATTTTGGCATAGGACCGAAGACACCTGGACATCACGGCCAATGATTTTGTCATTTGTCGATTTTCAGGAAAAGGGTGGTTTGGCAGAAAGAGATGGTTTTTCTACTGTCATAACCACACGGCTTGTCGACCAGCTCAATGCCTCCGGCAGGTTACAGGTAGTTGAACGGGTCATTATAGAACGGCTTTTGGAAGAATTGAATCTTGGCTCCTCGGATTTAGCAGATCCGGAAACAGCCTTGAAGCTTGGCAAAGTACTGGCAGCGAAAGTCATCGGTACAGGATCTCTTTATTATCTACCCGATAGAACTCTCCTTAGCCTGAGACTTATAGATACCGAAACTTCGGCAATCCCCAAGGTTGTCACCAAACAGTTGAGTTCAGGGGCATCTTTGAAAAAAGAATTGAACCAGCTTAATCGAGAGGTCCTCAAGACGGTCATACTAAAATACCCGTTGCAAGGATATGTGGTTCAGGCAACTGAAGATCAGGTTATGATTAATCTCGGTTCAAAACAGGGGGTGGTTTTGGGCACCAAATTTGAAGTCCTGGAAGAACAAAAGCCTATCAAATATAAGGGAAAGCTGCTCCGCAGTTCGCCAAAATCCATTGCACAGATTGAGATAGTACGAGTTGAGCCGGACCTGTGTTATGCCCGCATTCTCAAACAGGAAAGGCCGCTTAAAAGTGATGACAAGGTAAGGGAAAAAATTGAAGGCATAGTTAGTGCCTGAATGAAAACCTCAAAATACCTGAAATTACAGTCAGTTGGATGCTATTCTCAAATCGAAGTTTTTTAGCAGTTAGCCTTTAGCTTAAAAAATCAAACAGATAACACATTCAGCTAACAGCTAATGGCTAACGGCTAACGGCTTTTTCACAAATCTTCACATAGCTAACTAATTTGGAGCTTTTTACTGGGAGGAAACAATTTTGTTCGGTAAAAGTCTTGTGTGCATTTTCGTCATATTCATAGTTTTTATTGCTGCCTGTGCAACCGAATCAGACTTGTATAAAAGGGTTGTCACCGTTGCCATTTGGGATTTAGAGGACCTGAGTCCTTCAGACGTTGTCCGACCTGACCTGGGAGAACTTCTCTCGACCAAAGTTATTGAAACATTCAAGGAAACAGATCTCTATACAGTCGTTGAAAGGGAACGTTTACTCCTTGTTCTCGAAGAGCTAAATCTGGGAACAACATCACTGGTGGATGAAACCACCCGATTAAGGATAGGCAAGCTGGTGGGGGCTCAACTGATGGTATTTGGGGGTTATCAGGTCATTGAAGAACAAATGCGCCTCGATCTACGGTTGGTGGAAGTGGAAACCGGCAGAATTAGAAAAGCTGCTCAAAAAACCGTTTCATCTACCGACCTGCCAGGATGGCTGAACGCAGCAAAAGAGACGGCAGCGCAACTGTTTTAAAAATTACCTTTCAACTTAACACCTATGGAAAAACCTTTGTAAGTGCGGTCATCATCATAATACCAGTTCTTATCATCGTCCAAAATACGACCTGTTAAATTTAACTCGCCTTCAAGACGCGGACCAAAGATTCTGGTTATCCCGAATGCGAGAGAAGTCATCTGTTTTTTCCCGATAAAGAAAGGAGAATCAGAAGAATAATCGTTCTCGTTAACCTGGAGAAACTGAATTAGAGACTTTAAAGTTGTCTTTTTATTTAAGTAATAATTACAGGAAAGGTGGGTGGACCATTCATCACCGTAACTGTTTCTATCTTCCGTGCGAAGGTCCTGGGCCGAGACCCCTTCCTGGAATTTACTCTTGCCCCTGAATATGCCTTTAACGATAAAGGACGCATCCCATTTTGTTCGATAGTGATTAAATCCGAGGCCTATGAGCAGAAACTCACCTTCCTGGTAAAAGTCCACGTTACGCACCTCGTCTTTGTCAAAATAGACGTACTCACCAAAAAGCCTGGCTTGCCAGTCTGGTAAAAAAGTATAGGCAACCTCTCCAGTGAGATTGAAAAGATTACCTGGATTATAATCCCTTGTCTCTTTGCTGAAATCATATTTGCCTCGCCATAAGTATCCCAAACCGACGCCGGCTGCCCAGTTTTCCCATTCTTTAGCCAGGGTAAGGGTCGGGTTAATGTTATAACCTTCTCCAAGACTGGTTATTGAAACCAGATCAGGGTTCATAAAAAGCATCAGATCATCATTATCCAAATCAGTTCGGCCTGTGGGGATGTTAAAATCGACCCCAAAGAGTATGTCGGCAGGAAATTTATCCAATATTTCGTAAGAAAAGTTGACTTTTGTATCGACAACACAAGACAAGGAATGATCTTTTATCCCTCTTAGGTCAGAGTTTGTGTGTGTAAATGCAGTTAGTATCAGAAAGGAGAAATCCTTATATTCAGTCTCGATCTGCACAGGGACGTAAATTTGGTAACCCTGGTCGTCTTTGTCGCTTTCCCACCAGTCAAAGTTGGTACTGGTTTGGATCTTTAAATCGACTGCGTGACTAATGCCACCGCTAAAAAAAATAAAGACAATAGATATGGCTATTATGAGTCTTTTCATAGCTTCTATCCTTTCCAAATTTACGGTGTGATTTTCTCAGAAAGTTCTTTCCTCATTCTATTAACAATTCGCACCCATAATACGGATCCGGTTCGGTCAAATTAGGATTATCAGGGCATCCGTCAATGCAGTCCGACGTTCCATCACCGTCTCTATCAGTATCCGGCACGCCGCAGCCGCATATCCCAGGGACAGTCTTGTCTGGATCATCAGGGCATTCGTCGTTGCACTCCGGTGTTCCATCACCGTCACTGTCGGTATCCGGCACGCCGCAGCCGCATATCCCAGGGGCAGTTTTGTTCGGATCATCAGGGCATCCGTCGAGGTGGTTCGGCGTTCCATCATTGTCACTATCATACAAGCTTTGTCTTTTCATTACGTCTTTGGGAGTTCTTGCCCTCTTGATAGGCTCTTCAGGAGTGAGTTGATCTGTTAATGAAGTCCTATTTCTCAGGGATCTTAACAATGAACGCTTTTTCTTTTTTGGTATTAAACCCAGTTCCTGTAACTCCTGCAAGGCATCTCTTGCTATCCCAAGGCCTGGATCTTCTTTTAATGCCTTTTCATAAAAAATGGCTGCTTTTCTATAATTTTCCCTATCACTATTGTAAATCCCTTTGAAAAAGTTGAGGAGGGCCTCGATACTGATTGAAAGCGGTTTTTTCAACAATTCCTTTTCCTCAACTGAAAGTTCGATTTTTAACAGTTTGATGATTTCAAAGAGAAGATCTTTTTCCATTTGAAACAATTCTTCAAGAAGCTTACCTTCAGATGTGGACTGGCCGGCTATTTCTTTAGCAGGCACCTTCACGAGATCGGATTTTAGCTGAAATTCATTAATCTTACGCTTGAGAATATCCCCTCCAACCAGGTACTCAGCTCCCAGTAATCTTCCCACTCGGGAGGCAGTTCCAGATTCAACCAGTCCAAGTTTCTCTAAGCCTAATTCTTTTACGAGGGCATGGACCCTCGTCCTTTCTACGACTTTAAACTTTTTTACATTGGAAAGGTCGGTCATTAGCATCAGGGTGAGGCCCTTCTGAAGGAGATATAGTTTCGACCATCCTGTCCTATTGTTGAAATAAAGTACCGCCACGGTATTAGGCGTGCTGATAGCCTTGAGGGTCTGTTCTTGCTGTACGGCCTGTTTTGCCCACGATTTTAAGCTTTCAGTCACCACCTGGCCGGCCCATGACGAAGATGTTAGCCCAACCCAAATCAACACAAGAATTAAAATCTTGCCGAACAATTTTTCTTTCATCTTTAAAACCCCCCATTGTTGAAGGCCAGAGCTTTTTTATAGGGCTGAGGAACTTCTGGCTGCAAATAAACTCATCGACAATCTACCGAACACGTATTTTATCTCTTTTTAATGTCAGTTTGTCAATATTTTCTCTTAATTTATCGTCCGGCTGAATTATTTTTATTCAATAGATATCAAACGCACGTGCAGCGGAGTTTCGCCGGGTTCGCTAATCTGCAGCTGTGCCTCCCACTCAAAATAATCCGGAAGGCTGACCCGAACTTCGTATTTCCCAATTGGAATTTCAAGGTTTATGGGGGTGTTCCCTTTAAATGAATCGTCTAAAAAAACTTGAGCCCCGGAAGGTGAACTGGTCATCATTAGAATTGAATCTCCAGGTTTGTTAGCCTCGATACGGGTCGATAAGGATGTAGTATCCTGCAATTTAGCAGGTTGAAAGGTTTCTGTTACAGTAGATTTTTCGTCATTCGACAGTAATGAAGCCTGCTTTTTATGTGCTCCAAAAAAATAGATTGTCCCTCCAAGAACAACTGCTGCAATCAGACCCATAATTAAAACAGATACCACAGGCTTTTTTTTGGGGGCTTATTGGTTTTTCGGGCAATAAAAGAGATTCTTTTACCTGAAGACAGGTTTTAAGGGCATCACCCATCTCCTTACCGGTTTGAAAGCGTTCATCCGGATTTTTAGACAGGGCTTTCATGATTAGATCAGAGATAGACTGGGGGATGGAAGCGTCAATTTTTAATGGAGCCACGGGAATATCATCTGTAATGGCCCTGAAGATGGCAGCAAAATGATCTCCCTCAAACGGTTTGCTATCCACAATCAATTCATAAAGAATCACTCCGAGGGAAAACAGATCGGATCGCCCGTCGATCCTTTTCCCCATCACCTGCTCCGGTGACATGTAAAAAGGTGTCCCCAAAATCACCCCTGTCTGGGTTTGTTGAGCTGCATTTGAATCTTCTGCGCGGGCAATCCCGAAATCGGTAAGTTTGACATTACCTTCATCGGTCAAAATAATGTTTGATGGTTTAATATCCCTGTGAACAATCCCCTTTTCATGAGCATAGCCAAGGGCATTTGCAACCTGTAAAGCAATATTAATGATTTTTTCGATACTCAATCTTCCACTACGAATCACTTCATTAAAAGGTTGCCCCTGAAGATATTCCATGGCGATGTAGATGGTTCCATGGTCTCGCCCTACATCATATACTGTGACGATGTTGGGATGAGAAAGTCGACCGATGAATTTTGCCTCTTTAAAGAACCTTAACACAAAATCTTCACTGACTACTCGGTCCTCCCGTAACACCTTTAAAGCAACAGGCCGGTCGATTTGAGGGTCGTGGGCCTGGTAAACCACACCCATTCCGCCTTTGCCTAATTCTTTTATAATTTCATATCGTCCGTATTGCATGGATAAATTCTACTTTGACGTTTTACAGAATATAGATAGGGCTCTCTTCTATCCCCACGGCCCGGAGAATAAGGTTTCGAAGGGAATGGTTTCTGGCTTCATCAGGCATTATCAGTCATTGATCAATCTGATCCTGGACAAGAGAGTGATCTCTGGTAAGCTGCTTCAGTTTCTTACCTCGATAACGGTATGTTCGGCTGTCACCTATATGCCCAACAACAAATCCTTTAGAGTGGACGTCTGGAATTCTGCTGTACAGCCCATACCCTTGTGGAGGGGATTCATGGCTACATTTATTTTAATTTATTATAATATTAAAGTTATTGTCAAGAATCTTCCCTGTCAGTTTAACTATAAAGTAGCATTGGAGGATGATCTGCCAATCGGTTCCGGTAGAGTGGAAAGTGCACACCGCTATGTAATCCAGGATCGACTTAAAATTGCAGGTGCTTGGTGGAAGGAAAATAATGCGCAGAACATGTTGGCATTAAGAACTTTACGAGCAAACAGTGATTGGGAAAACTATTGGGATCAAAATATCAAAAAAGCTGCATGATTCTACTCAACACTTTTAATTGCACCCAGTCTATACAATAAGCAGTGTCAGATCAGGATGCTGCCAACAGTGGTGCCTTCACTGAATTGAACTGATTGTACTTGCACGTTCCTCTAATTTTTCGGCTTCTTCTTTATTGCCAATCTTCCTGTATAGCTCTGCCATATTCTTGCAAACGACGGCCACATGTGGATGGTCAGGCCCAAGGGCTTTCTCGCATATGGCCAGGGATCGCTTGTATAAGGGCTCAGCCTCTTCATATTTGCCCTGGGCTCTGTAAAGTTCCGCCAGATTGTTCAGAGAGAGGGCCACATGTGGATGGTCAGGCCCAAGGACTTTCTCGCATATGGCCATGGATCGCTTGTATAAGGGCTCAGCCTCTCCATATTTGCCCTGGGCTCTGTAAAGTTCCGCCAGATTGTTCAGAGAGAGGGCCACATGTGGATGGACAGGCCCAAGGGCTTTCTCGCATATGGCCAGGGATCGCTTGTATAAGGGCTCAGCCTCTCTATATTTGCCCTGGGCTCTGTAAAGTTCCGCCAGATTGTTCAGAGAGAGGGCCACATGTGGATGGTCAGGCCCAAGGGCTTTCTCGCATATGGCCATGGATCGCTTGTATAAGGGCTCAGCCTCTCCATATTTGCCCTGGGCATAATAAAGTTCCGCCAGATTGTTCAGAGAGGTGGCTACATCAGGATGGTCAGGCCCACGGGCTTTCTCCCATATGGCCAGGGATCGCATGTACAAGGGCTCAGCCTCTCTATATTTGCCCTGGGCATAATAAAGTTCCGCCAGATTGTTCAGAGAGAGAGCCACATGTGGATGGTCAGGCCCAAGGGCTTTCTCGCATATGGCCAGGGATCGCATGTACAAGGGCTCAGCCTCTCTATATTTGCCCTGGGCATAATAAAGTTCCGCCAGATTGTTCAGAGAGAGGGCCACATGTGGATGGTCAGGCCCAAGGACTTTCTCCCATATGGCCAGGGATCGCATGTACAAGGGCTCAGCCTCTCCATATTTGCTCTGGGCATAATAAAGTAACGCCAGATTGTTCAGAGAGGTGGCTACATCAGGATGGTCAGGCCCAAGGGCTTTCTCGCATATGGCCAGGGATCGCTTGTATAAGGGCTCAGCCTCTCCATATTTGCTCTGGGCATAATAAAGTAACGCCAGATTGTTCAGAGAGGTGGCTACATCAGGATGGTCAGGCCCAAGGGCTTTCTCGCATATGGCCATGGATCGCTTGTATAAGGGCTCAGCCTCTCCATATTTGCCCTGGGCATAATAAAGTAACGCCAGATTGTTCACAGAGGTGGCTACATCAGGATGGTCAGGCCCAAGGGCTTTCTTATTAATCATCAATGAACGTCTTAAAGGCTTCTCAGCTGCGCTATACGCACCCGACTCATAAGATGCCATTCCCCACTTCCCTAAATATTCGGCCAAAATTAAATCATTTCCTTTTGGGACTGACTCGGAAGCCTGACGGTAATAGGAAGCTGCCTCCTTATAATATAGCTGAATTTCCTTTAACTCACCAATTTCTGACATGGAGGCCGCCGCAGAAAGCATACGTGCCTCTGCGATCTCCTCGATTCGTCTGGCTGCCTCAAGGTCTTGATCCATCGCTTTGTTAAGGAAGGATTCTGCTTGTTCGAAATCGCCACTCTTTAAGTATTCTTTTGCCTTTTCTTTGAGAGCAGTCACCGTCGGATCACTAGAACTGAATCGGTCTAACCTTTCGGCCAGCTCTTTGTATGTTTTTGCAATTTTTCGAAGCGTACTATCGTATTCCTCTGCAGGAACGCCCCTGAGTTGAAGAATCTTGAAAAAGTTTTTGAGAGCTGCTCGGGTGATGCCTAATTCCTCTGATAAAGTCTGAAACCTCTCTGGAGAAATCCCCGTATAGACGTCCCCCTTACCCGTATGAATAACAGCGGTACCACCTTCACTGGCATGCTGCTCGATTACTTGGGTGGGTGGGGCTGAAGATTTGGCAGGGTAAAAGTGAATATACAGTTGCCATGCAGCACTAACAACAATCACTAAGCCACCGCCCAAAAATGCAATTGTTTTTTGGTGCCTTGAGTCTGAAAGCCAAGTCCGGAACCTTTTTATTGCGCCCATAGCTATGGTCTCCTGAAGTCTGGCCGAAGGGTTATTTTCTTCCCCATGAAGATAGTCTATTATAAACAAGCGACAAGAAAATGTCTATTACTCAAGAATCAGCCGGTTTCCATACAGCTAATATTTGTATATCACAATTATTAAAGTGTTTCAATTTTGTTACGTGGATCTGGATATTCGATATAAGCTCAAGCAAATTTTGCAACACGGTGTAATATACGCGCGTAGGCTGTCAGTAGACGAATCTGAGGGCCTTTTTTGAAAACAGATAAAAATCTATGGCCGCAAATAACGGTTGGATTTTATAACCCCCCAATTTTCTTCTAATATATTCAATTTATTCTCGTTTGCATAGTATACGTTTTACGATTTCATCGCCATTTGCAAGATAATACCTTACAAAAAGAGGGGAAAATTTGCTTTCTTATTTGCGCATTATACGTTATTATTGTATAAAATTTCGTATAGTGCGCAAAGGAGAATGTATGCCCGCCAAACTTGATTCAGAAACTATTGATTTTGCCCGATCCACTCTTAAGAAAGAGAAGGTTTTTACACTCGAACGGCTTATCTCTCTTTTGAATTGCTCTCGCAGAACTGCTCAAACAAAGCTTTCCCGCTGGAAGACCTATACGAGTTACAATAAAAACAGCATGTATTATACCTTTCCGGGAATTCCTAAGTTTGATGTCCACGGTCTATGGTGGTACAAGAACATCGCCTTTTCAAAATTCGGTAATCTTAAGAGTACCATCGTTCACTTGGTTAACTCATCTGAATCGGGTCTTACTGGTAAGGAGTTCGGTGACCTTCTTGGTCTTGCATCCCAGAATTTTGTACATCACTTTCGGGACTGCCCTGGTATATGCAGAGAAAAGCATGGCGGTGTTTTTATTCATTTTTCAGACAAGCCAGGCAGTTACAAACAGCAGGTGAGGAGACGAATTGCTACCTTACTTCCCACCGTTAAGAATACTATCTCTGAGGGCGATGCAATAATGATCCTTGTGGCGATCATAAAACATCATGGTATTTCCACGAAAGAAATCTTAGCGTTGCCGGAAATAAATAAAAGCGGGGTATCTGAGTTAGCTGTCCGTAATTTTATGGAATTCCATGGGCTATTAAAAAAAATTCCGGTTACACGGCCATGAGGTTGCTCAAAGAGCACGTTGATAAATTGGTTTTCAACCATAGATCCGGTATCCTATTTGCCCGAAAACCAACGATTCACTTCTATCCGGAAATTGAAATCTGCCCATGCTGCGGGGTAAAATTGAATGTCCGAAAAACTCGTACAAAAACGGTTGTTACCGGGGACATTGGTCCCTTTCGTGCAAAGGAAACAGTGCTGGAATGTCAATCAGATCAGGCGGTCTTTAGATCGGAAGCATTATGGAAGCTCGTGCCGTTTCGTTGTACCTTTGGATTTGATGTGATCGTGAGTGTGGGCATGGCTCTCTTCGTTGATTGCCGCAACAATCAAGAAATTATGAGAGATCAGGCTGCCAAGAATGTTATTATTTCCGAACGGCAGATAAGCTATTTGGGGTGTAAATTTATTGTTTATCTGGCCATTGCCCACCGTGAAAGTCAATTCCGGTTGCGCGAGTCTATGGCACGCAGGGGTGGATATATCCTTCATTTAGATGGTACCTGCGAGAACGATAGCCCCCACCTTTTTTGCGCTCTTGACGGAATTTCCGAACTGATTCTGGACAGCATTAAAATTCCCTCAGAAAAAAAAGAGCTGCTTGTTCCCTTTTTTCAGCGGATAAAGGAGAACTACGGTTCTCCGGTTGCACTCGTACATGACATGGGCAAGGGAATTATTTCAGCCGTCGAAGCAGTTTTTCCAGGAATAGCTGACTTTATTTGCCATTTCCATTTTCTGCGTGACATAGGCAAAGATTTGCTGCAAGAAGAATATGTGGCTCTACAAAAGCGACTGAGGAAGCTTAAAGTCCGGTCATTGCTTAGGCAGAAAGCCAAATACCTGGAGAACAAAATCTGCGTAGATTCTCGCACTGTCGAAGCAATCAAAACCGGTATCGAAACCGGACAATGTGAAACGGCCTCTCTTCAACATGTCCCGCTGTTATCGGCTTATGCGTTGATTGAGTGGGCATTTGAGGCTCCTTACCAATCAAGCGGTTATGGTTTTCCTTTTGATCGGCCGCACTTGGATTTTTTCCGCCGGCTGCAGGAAATTCGCCGCGAACTTAGCACAATATAATAAACATTCAGCTACGCGATCAGGCTAAGGACAATAAGCCGTTGGTCCAAGTCTACCGTTTGCTCAATGATGCAGTAAAGGATAAAAGGTTGAATGATCTTGCAGCGAACCTGGAAAGAGATGCTGAAGTGTTCGACCGGTTACGTCGGGCGATGCGCATTGCCCTTCCGGAAGGGAAAAAAGGCCTCAATGACGATGGTGTTAATGAAGATATGCAAACTATCAAAGAGAAAGTGACCGATTTCCGAAAATGGCTGTCGGACAACAATTGCTGTAAGGGTAGATATACAAAAATGGCTGAGCAGATCGACAAATATTGGGAGAAATTATTTGCGGATCCATTGAAAATAGTCACTCAAGAAGGAGAAGTGGTCTATATTCAGCCACAAAGAACAAACAATATTCTGGAAAGATTTTTCCGCGCCATAAAGCGCAGGAACCGGCAGAAAAGCGGAACA
>JAJSZT010000075.1 GCA_030272815.1 Deltaproteobacteria bacterium | reverse complement strand
GATTAGCCTTGCCTTGAATCTTACAAAAAGAAAACAGGCAAATATAGTGGCAGCTCTTGAGATAACATCCGGTTTTAAAAAGATAGTTCCTGATGATCCGGTAAAATATGATTTTGTGCTCACACGACTTGGAATCAGGGATGATATAGTTTTGACATTGACAACATCAAAAAGATAGCCTACTAACCCCATAAATCGAACTTTTTGAGAAGTTACCGAATAATGTGCAGAGGAAAGAGAGATGAATTTTCAGGAGGTTATACTATCGTTACAGAAGTTCTGGGCACGCAAGGGATGTGTGCTGGTTCAACCATATGATATTGAGGTTGGTGCTGGAACATTTCATCCGGCAACTCTATTAAAGGTACTTGGTCCTGAAGCCTGGAATGTGGCTTATGTTCAGCCTTCAAGGCGTCCCACAGATGGTCGTTATGGTGAAAACCCAAACAGACTGCAACATTACTATCAGTTTCAGGTAATACTCAAACCTTCTCCCATAGATGCTCAGAAGCAGTACTTGCAGAGTCTGAAGGCACTTGGAATAGACAGCCTTGAGCATGATATCAGATTCGTTGAGGATGACTGGGAGTCGCCCACACTAGGGGCCTCCGGTCTTGGCTGGGAAGTCTGGCTGGATGGCATGGAAATTACACAATTTACATATTTTCAGATGGCAGGCAGTATCGAACTGCATCCTGTATCTGTAGAAATTACTTACGGTCTTGAACGCATCTCCATGTACTTGCAGGGTGTGGATAACGTCTATGATTTGCAATGGAATAACAATATAACTTATGGAGATGTTTATCACCAGCAGGAGATCGAGCAGTCAACATATAATTTTGAGCTGGCGGATGTTGATATGCTGCTTGATCTTTTCAATAAGTACGAGGCTGAAGCTAAACGTATTATTAAGGAAAAACTTGTTATTCCTGCCTACGAATACTGCTTAAAGTGTTCACATACCTTTAATATACTTGACGCTCGCGGAGCAATAAGCGTTACAGAGAGAACCGGTTATATCGCACGTATTAGAAACCTTGCGAGAGCTTGTGCAGAACAATATCTGGCACAAAGAGAAGCCAAGGGGTTTCCTTTAGGTTAAAAAAACGTAACTACTCAGGTTGGTTAGGCTGAAGACTGAAGACTTTTAGGGAAAAGACTCCCAGAAGCCAATATTTTCTTAAAGCGGCCGGAAATTTTGTCCTAAACATAGAGAATAACGCTCAGGAATCACTTGTTTCCTTCAGCCTATAGCCTTCAGTCTAAACACCTGAGTAGTTACAACTATCTCAAAATTAGAGGCAGATATGGACAGTCTATTACTTGAAATAGGTACAGAAGAAATTCCGGCAGGTTATATAGAGCCGGCATTAAATGCATTGTCAGCCATGCTTTTAAAGAAGTTGGCGGATGGACGTATTGAACATGGAACTGCTGAGACTTTTGGAACACCAAGAAGACTTGTTCTTGAGGTAAAAAATGTTTCAGGCAGGCAGAGACCTCTTACAACTGAGGTGACAGGGCCTCCCGCAAGTATAGGATTTGATGGACAGGGTAATCCCACCATAGCGACAGAAAAATTTGCTGAGAAGGTCGGTGTTTCAGTTAAAGATATAATAATCAAGGAGACGAAGAAGGGTGCTTATTTATGCGCAAAAAAGGTAGAACATGGTTTGAAAACCGGACTTCTTCTAAAAAGCATACTTCCTGATGTGATTAGGGCTATACCTTTCCCCAAAACTATGAGATGGGCGGATCTGTCTGTTGAATTTACAAGACCAGTTCATACCATACTTGCTCTTTTGGGGAATAAAATAATTCCTTTTATAGTGGGGAATATTAAAAGCAGCAGATACACATTAGGTCACAGTTTTATGCAACCCGGCAGAATAAAGATTTCTAATCCGGATGAGTACATAAAAGCTCTGGATTCAGCTTATGTGCTGGTGGATTCAAAAAAACGAAGGAAAATTATTGAAAGCGAGACAGCAAAAGTTGCAGAGAGCCTGAATGGCAGGGTGCTGCAGGATGATGAACTCGTGGATATTGTAACCAACCTTGTTGAATACCCGGCAGTCGTTGCAGGAAAGTTTGATACAAAGTTTCTTGAGCTTCCTGATGAGGTTTTGATTACTGCTATGCGAGAGCATCAGAAATATTTTAGTGTGGTTAATAAAAAAGGCAAGCTCATGTCCTGTTTTATTAGCGTTAATAATACGCGTGCAAAGGATATGTCGCTTGTTGCAAAAGGGCATGAAAGAGTGCTCAGAGCCCGGCTGGAAGATGCCCGGTTCTTTTACAGAAGTGATTCAAATTCCTCTTTTGAAGACTGGATAGAGAAACTGAAAGGCGTACTTTTTCAAGCCAGCCTGGGATCAATGTACGAAAAAGTAATACGAGTCAGAAAAATAGCTGAATATCTGGCAGATAAAATTTCGCATGATTCTGATTTAAATCAACATCTGCCTGACCTTAAAGAAAATATGGGAAAAGCTGCTTTGATGTGCAAGGCCGATCTTGTGAGTCAGGTAGTAGTTGAATTCCCAAAACTTCAGGGTGTTATGGGAAGAATTTATGCCCTGAATGCCGGAGAACCTGATGATGTTGCATATGCAATTGAGGAGCATTACCGGCCCAGCTATTCCGGCGGACCGCTTCCGGAAACGCTTACAGGTTCCATTCTCAGTATTGCCGATAAAGTTGATTCCATATGCGGATGTTTTGTTGCCGGACTAATTCCGACAGGGGCTTCTGATCCTTATGCACTTCGGAGGCAGAGTGTCGGTATTATTCAGATCATGCTTAACAAAGATTTCTCTTTTTCCATAGTTGAGATGATAGAAAAGAGTATGAAACTTTTGGGCCAAAAAAGTGATCAGGAGTTTAAGAAAAATGTTGAAAATGTTTACTCTTTTCTGAAAAATCGTATTGCCCATCTTCTCTCCGAAGAGGGATTTTCAAAAGATATTATATCAGCGGTGATAAGTGTCTCAGCAGACCATATCCCAAATATATGGAACAGAACCAGAGCTTTAGAAAAACTTAAGACCAAGCCGGACTTTGAGCCATTGTCTATTACTTTCAAGCGAGTCGTTAATATAATAAAAAAAACCGAACAGCCGAAGAGAAAAAATGTTGATGAAAATCTGTTTCAGGATAAATGCGAGACAGCTCTTTTTGAAGCCTATAAAGAAGTTAAAAACAAAGTTTTTGATGATCTTGATAAAGGACTTTTTGACCAGGCACTTTATGATATAGCTTCTCTACGCAATGTCGTGGATAATTTTTTTGACGGGGTTTTGGTTATGGCTGAAGATAAAAAGATTCGCGAAAACAGACTTTCTCTGCTTATCAATATAGCAGACATGTTCGGTATGTTCGCTGATTTTTCAAAAATTTCCACGCCGACGCATAGTTAGCCCGAATGTCTCCCTAACCATTTCACGACCATGCAGCTTCGTTTGGGCAAGTTAATATATTCATTAAGCCTCT
Organism: Deltaproteobacteria bacterium; assembly: GCA_030272815.1. Taxonomy (GTDB): domain Bacteria; phylum Desulfobacterota; class Desulfobacteria; order Desulfobacterales; family ETH-SRB1; genus B13-G4. The sequence continues at coordinate 11,899 of JAJSZT010000075.1, read as the reverse complement.
GATGCAGCCACTGCTGGTAGAGAAACATTTGATCTATATTGTCAGATCGCAATTAAGGAGTCAATTTCTTATCAAGAATTTGTCTTATTGCTGCGGACAGCTCATTTATATTGAACGGCTTCTGAATAAAGCCGTTACAGCCACGGTTTAATATATCGGTCGCCTGACCGTCTACGCTGTAGCCGCTTGAAAGAAGCACCTTTATATCCGGGTTGATCTCCTTCATGCGGTCATAGACCTCACCACCAGACATATTGGGCATGATCATGTCTAAAATGACGATGTCTGTGTCTTCCTGATTCTTCTGATACAGCTCAATTGCCTCCTGTCCACTTTTGGCCGTGAGTACTTTGTAACACATTGCTTTCAGTAACGCCTGTCCCACATCTAAAATTGTTTCTTCATCGTCTATTAAAAGAACAGTTTCGGTTCCCCTTAACAACTTTTCTGCAATGTCAACAGATTTTGCTATCTTTTTTTCTGATGCAGGCAAATAAATGCTGAAGGTGGTACCCTCACCCTTCCTGGATTCTACATCAATGTATCCATCATGCCCATTTATTATACCATAAGCCGATGCCAGGCCAAGACCGGTTCCACGGCCCATCTCTTTGGTAGTAAAAAACGGATCAAATATTCGTTCCTTGATTTCGTTGTCCATGCCTATCCCGGTGTCAGTAACGGTCAATATAACATACTTGCAGGGTCGAGGAACATATAACCTGCCCTTCATATTCTTGTGGTCTGTATTAAAGGTTTTCAAAATAAAATTGCCTCCACCAGGCATAGCATCAGCCGCATTAACATACAGGTTCCACAAAATCTGTTCGATCTGACCTTTATCTGCCTCAACTGCAAGAAGATCAGGCAATAGCTCCAAATAAATCGAAATATCCTTTCTGGTTCTACCGAAAAGCTCAGAAGTATCTTTCACCAACTGGTTCAGATTAATAGTCTTTAGTTCATATTTTCCCTTCCTCGCATACCCTAAAAGCTGCGAAGTTAGCTTAGAGCCGCTTTCGACCTGTTTTTCTATGCTTTTCAGCCTGTTGTAATTTGGATCTGCCGGATCGGTATTCATCAGCATTAAGGATGCATTGCCAAGTATCCCCATGAGCAGGTTGTTGAAGTCGTGGGCAACGCCTCCGGCCAGAGTCCCGATGGATTCCATCTTCAGGGCCTGAAAAAGTTGCCTTTCAAGAAGCTTGCGCTCAGTAACATCATTGCCAACGCAAAGTGTTTCTATTATGTTTCCATCCTTGTCATAAATAGCCTTATTTGTCCATGAAACCCATATCCTTCCACCATCTTTCCGCATGTTTTCATTTTCATTACTAGCATGTTTCTCAGGGTTAAGCCCGATGTCCCGGATCATTGCTGCAAGATTTCGCAGTTCACTATCAGTTTCTGGCACTATGCTGCCAACAACATTCTTGCCGAGTATCTCATCTTCAGTGTAACCGAAAAATTGTTGGGCAAATTCGTTGAAAAATGTGACATTACCCTGAGAGTCCATTCGTAAAATAATGCTGTTCGCATTCTGCACAAGCTCACGGTACTTCAATTCGCTCCTTTGTAAAGCCTCCTGTGCTTTCTTCTGATCGGTAATGTCTTCAACCATCTCTATTGCCGCTATAATTTTGCCTGCTTTATCTTTAAGTGGAGAAGAAAGTACCCTGTAATTTCTCGCTTCATTATCTGCCAAAATATCCCTTATTGATTCATGAGCTTCTCCATCATCCATCGTCAAACAGGCTGGGCAATCAGGACATAAGTCGTTTATGGATGGTTTATTAAAAGACTTATAGCAAATCGGTTTTTGTGAGATGTCAATATCGGGATACCACTTTTTCATCTGATTATTCAAAGCCAATATTTCCATATTTCGGCTTATCAGAGCTATGCCAACATTGATGTTATCCACTACGCTTCTATGTCTTTCTTCAGATGCTCTAAGTTGCTCCACTGCTATCTTTCGCTCGCTTATATCGCGGAAGACCAGAACCACACCAATAATTTTTCCTTTATCATCTCTGATAGGCGCACTGCTGTCATCAACAGGTTTTTTCGTTCCGTCTTTGGCTATCAACACCGTATGGTTTGCCAGCCCAACAATAACACCTTCCATGAGCACCTTTGCAACAGGATCATCGGCCTGTTTACCGGTTTTTTCATTTATAATTTTGAAAACATCTTTTAGAGGTTTGCCTATAGCTTCTTCCTGTTTCCAGCCCGTCAAAGCCTCGGCTACCGGATTCATAAATGTTATTAATTTGCCGGTATCGGTGGCAATCACAGCATCGCCTATACTTTTGAGTGTGGTGGCAAGCCATTGTTCGCTTTCCTTTAATTTCCTTTGCATCGTATGCTTGTAAAGGGCCATCTCAATGGTCGTATATAATTCTTTCTCCTGAAAAGGTTTGAGTATATAACCAAATGGCTCAGTTATCTTTGCACGCTGTAATGTTGTATCATCAGAATAAGCAGTGAGATAGACTACTGGAATATCGAAATGATCACGAATGTGCTCAGCCGCTTCAACACCGTCCATAGCCCCTTCAAGTACGATATCCATCAGCACTAAATCCGGATGTATTTCCATTGCTTTTTTAATGGCTTCCTCACCGGAAGAGGCGATACCAATAACGGAATATCCCGAACGGTTTAACGTACTTTGTATATCCTTGGCTATGATGCCTTCATCTTCAACAATCAAAATTCGTGAATTCGACATCTCCCTGGCTCCTTTGCTTTATAATTTAGCTTTTAATCTCAATGAGGGGAAGCTAATCTTAAACTCTGTTCCACGACTTCTATTAAGCTCAATGGTACCATTAAGCTGTTTTACTAAAGTCGTTACTAATTCCAAACCCAATGTTTCTGTGCTGCGAAAGTCCAAATTTTTTGGGAAGCCGGCACCATTATCACTGACAATTAATGTAACCATATTGCTTGATTGTTCGTTTTGAACAGGCAAATCCTCTGCCATACGAAGTTCGACGCGTATTTTGCCTTTAGTGCTCTCCGGGAAAGCGTGTTTCAAACAATTTGAAACAAGCTCATTTATAATCAAACCGCAAGGTACAGCGATATCAACACTCAAAAAGACATCATCAACACTTATGTCCAAAGTAATGGTCTCCGGATGTATCGCATATAAACTTAGCAAATGAGTCACAAGCTTATTGGTGTATTCAGCAAAGTCAATCTTTGCCAGATCCTTTGATTGATACAGTCTTTCATGTATTAGCGCCATTGATCTCACACGACTTTGGCTTTCCTTGAATATCTCCATGTCATGTTCGTCCCTGATATATGCGGATTGAAGCCTGAACAGACTGGAAATAATCTGCAAATTGTTTTTAACCCGATGATGAATTTCCCTAAGGAGTACCTCTTTCTCGCTAAGGGATTCCTTAATTTGCTCTTCTGTCTTTTTCATCTGATCTAATAGCCGGGCGTTTTCCAGAGAAATGGCCGCTTGTGAGGATAGGAGTTCGGTCATCCTTGCCTTTTCCGAGGTAAAAACCTCATCAGACAAACGGTTTTCGAGATATAGAATTCCGATTATACTGGACTGTTTGATCAGGGGAAGACAAAGGACAGAGCGAAGCCGCATGGTCTGAACCTCGGGATTGTCCTTAAATTCACCTTCTTTCGAAGCATTGTTTAGGGCCAGCATCTCTTTAGTTCGATGCACATAACGGATGATCGCCTTACAAATATCTACGGCATCTTCAAAATTATATTTGACGGTTCGGACCACACCTTTTTCAGTGATGTGACTTTCAGCATGGACAATGAGACTCCCGCCCTCTTCAACCAAAAGATACCCGTGCTGGGCTCCCGAGGCCTCCAGAATAACATTCATAATTCTTTTCAATAGGACATCCGGGTCGATCTCTGCTGAAATAGCAAAAGAGGATTTCATCAGGTAGTCAACATCCAGACAAGGAAGGGTATAGCTAACCAGATCTACTTCTTCCGGCATGTATGCAGGAACTTCTTCCTCAAAATACTCCGGGTATTTCTCCATGAGAAAGATTTCTTTACGTTCAGCATGGCAACTTTTATACAGACGAATTGCTTCGGCAAAGTAAACTCTCTCCGTACCTATGCCGGCGTTCTTGAGAAGCTCGGCCCTGCATTCATTAAGATGAGCTTCCAGCAGAGTAAATCGCTGTTCATGCGCAACAGCTATAGCATCAAAATAGAGACTCCTGGCTTTTCTGAAATCGCCGGTAACTCTTTCTAATTCTGCATGGATAAAAGCAAGATAAGGTTTAAGCGTTGGTCCGAATTGAGCCCAGGTTTCAATCTTTTTGATGAGCGGTTGAATATAAGATAATAATTTTTCTTTACTTTCGTAAACTTTTTTCCTTTCATACAGCCTGAGGGCATTCAGCACCTGAAAGGCATGCCACTGCCTCTTCAGCACATTATCGGTAAGCCCTCTCATATACTGTCTGGCTTTAAATAAATACTCTTCAGCATTTTCATACTCCCCAAAATAATATGAGGTCAAAGCCATGTGCACATAATAAATCCCTGCAGCGGCAATATGATTGTCCCTATCCCATTTTTTAATCTTTTCATCCATGGGAATGGGTGTATAATCTTTTTTCATGGGCTCAATCCAGCCGGCCTGCATCGCTTCGGCCAGAGCAACTGAAAAAGACAAGTGATATTTCTGAGAAAACTGAAGACACTCATCGGCGTATTCCTCAACGGCAAGCAGGTCGGCCCCCTGCACCTGAAGGTTCCACATCAGTGGGCCATAGGAAAGACCCGCATTATACAAATCACCGCAGCTCCTTCCGCACTGGATCGCTTTAAGACAATAGTTGACCACTTCTTCGGGATGGCTCCTCGAATGCATGTTACACCATACTACTCCGTTCATTCCCCGAGTGGCTCCAAAGGTATTCGGATACATTGCCGACAAGTTGCGAGCCATATCCTCATATCGAAATGCCTGCTCAAATTCTTCCTGCTCTGCCAAATAGAGCCCCATGATAGAAAAAGAGTAGATTGCCGATTCATCCATGCCGCCTTCCAGGCAGTGCCGGGTTGACTGAACTGCCGAAAGATAGAGCTGTGGCACCAGGCCGGACATGTATAAATCCGGGATAAGTTCACTGTAAAACGCCAATTCAATCTTACTCTTCCTTTCTTTGGTAAACGGCATATCAAGAATAGCGTCCCAAATGTTAACAGCATATTGAGAGTCGATTTCATTCATCAATTGCTCACGTTTTTGTTCCGCTATCTCAGGATCATCAGGGATCGATTTTCCGAAAAATGCCAACCCGCGGTTAGCGGTTTCAATTGCTTTTATAAAATTGCCTATAGATGAAAGTGAAGTTGTCTGTTCGGCCAGTGCTTCGGCCTTATCAAGATCAGTTTTGGCACGTTCAAGCAATTGATTGAGCAGTTTTTCCGAGTTTTCATATTTTCCGCACATCAGCTCGGTTTTTGCCAGTTTCCGGTATATCTTAAATGTCCTGTCATATTGTACCTCCCAGCAGTCATCCGGCAAGACCTCAAGACTTTGCCGAAAATACTCATTGGCTGCTTCTGTTGCCAGCGAACCCAGTGCCTTGTTGCCCGCATGATAGCTGATATCAGATAATCGGTAGGCAACATTTCTGTCTAAGATACTTTCTTTCCCTAAGTGCAGGTGAGAAACAATGGTAAACAGGTTATCCAGTTTTTCCAGATCAGATCCTTTGGGCACAGCGAAAAGGAGATGCTCTCCGATCTGCCAATGTATCTGCCGCTCCCTTTCGGGTTTTATCAGCGTTAGGGTTGCCTCCTGTACCCGGTCATGAACAAATTGCAATTGATCTTTGCTTTCTATTAAAAGTCCCTGGCTTAAAGCCGGCTTTAACTTTTCAAATGTTTTAAGCAATGTAATTTCTCTTGTCAGAGCAATTTCATCAGGTATGAAACGGTTTCCCATGCAAGCGCAGTATTCGAGCAGCTCAAAAGTATCATCGGGTAGTTTTTTTATCTTCGTGGTAAAAAGCGATACTACTGTGGCCGGCATGTCAGAACGAGCTATCCTGTCCATATCCCATTGCCATTGCTTGTTATCAGCTAAAATAAGCAAATTTTCATTATATAGATAGGACAGCATCTCGCTCACAAACAGAGGATTACCTTCTGTTAGTTCGGCTATAAAACCGGCTAAGACCTTGACTTGTGAAAGGGGCAAACCAAGGATATAGGAGACCATATCATGGCAGTGCTCGGGTTTAAGTGGTTCTAACCTGACTTCTTTCATGGGTCGGGCGTCTTTTTTGACGCCTTGTAATAACTTTGTTAGGGGATGGCTTGAATCCACCTCATTATGCCGATAAGCTCCTATTAAAAACAGGTATCGATGTTCCTTATAGTTGTCAAATATGTTGGCAAGAAAATCAAAGGAAGCGATATCACACCACTGAAGCTCGTCAATAAAAAGCACAAGCGGATGTTCTTCTGCGGCCAGGCAAGTCAAAAAACGGCCAAAGACATCATGGAAACGGTTTCCGGATTCTACAGGAGGAAGAGGTTTAGCTTCTGCTTGAGGGCCTATCAGGATCTCCAGTTCCGGTATCACATCAATGACCACCGTGCCATTGTTTCCAACCGCTTTGATAATTTTTTGCTTCCAGAAAACAACTCTTTCGTTACTTTCCGTCAAAAAGGTTCTCACCAAATTTCTTAGAGCATGGATAATAGAACTATACGGAATATTCTTTTGATAAACATCGAACTTTCCTGATGTAAAATAACCCCTGTGTTCCACGATAGGTTTCTGAAGCGCTTGAATCAATCGGGTTTTACCAATGCCTGGAAGCCCTGATATGAATAGAGATTTGAAAAAGCCTTGAGCTGCTTTATTATATTCCTCAAGTATAATTTCAGCTTCCATATCGCGTCCCACCATCTTTGAAACAAAGGCAACTCGATGGGTACGATCATAAATTCCTAAAGGAAATTCGCTGATCGCGCCTCTTGCTGCATATTCATCCCGGCACCGCATAAGATCGGCCAGAAGCCCGGTGGCGCTCTGGTAACGTTTCTCAGGCTGTTTGAGCATTTGTTTGGCTATGATTTTACCTACAATAGATGGAATAACGGGATTTAATTCATTGACGGGCAGCGCTTCTTCCGCAAGGTGGGAATGTATTAATTCGAGTGGATCGGTAGAGAAAAAAGGAAGTTGCCCAGTCAGCAATTTATAGCAGGTAATCCCCAGCGAATAGAGGTCACTTGAAAAATCGACTCTATAGTTGATTCGGCCGGTCTGTTCGGGAGAAGTATAGGCAAGAGAATCCTCCACAAAACCGCGGTCATAAATGAAATGACTTATATCGCTTACATCGATAGAGGTTGTAAAATCAATTAACCGGATATCAAGAGACTCCGGCTGAATTAATATATTATGGGGCTTGATGCCGCCGTGAATAATACCTGTCTCATGAGCCTTATTGAGAGCTTCCGCTATCCTGCAAGCTACGGTGAAAAAATCATTTAAGTTAATTCTTTTTTGTTTCCCGGACCACTTGTCAAGAGTTATCCCCTGGAAATAGTCTTTGGTAAAAAACTGGACGTTTTTTCTCACCTCAAAGGATAAAGGCGTGATAAGGCGGATATCGTTTAAAACCTTAAGATGCTCGATCTTCTGCCGAAAATGTCTTTTTTGATCTTCAGATATGGATGCCGCTTTCAGGACCTTAATAACCAATGGCCGATGAGGAGTTTCTTTATGAAAACCTTTATAAGCGACGGACTGGGGGCCCTCACCTAACTTTTCAACAATATAATAATTCGGAATTGTTATTAATTCATCCATAGTTCAGACCTTGTTAAGTAGTGTCTGAACGGAAACCTCGATTTCTTGTAGGTTGGGTCGATTTAATAGCTTTTCGTTCAGGCACTAAGGCAGTGAGTAGAAATAAATTGTACAATTTTCAAAGGTCTCCATACTTAACCATTTTCCTACTCAACTATTTGACGATATTTGTACTTAAATTTCTGTTTGGGCCATCTCAATAATTGCATATAATTCTACAGCTTTCCATAGATATTGCAAATAATATCTTTTCTTAATTGACGAAATTGCTCTATACGGCTATGATTATTTTTATTCATGGTTGCCTATGCAAACCCATCGAAAGAACACAGCTAATTTAGAAAACCAATGAAATTTTATCGATCCCATCTTTTGAAAAAACGCATTGTACCTGAAAAAAGGTCTCACTTTTTATGAGATCATCAAGGTAGAGCTTACTTAAAATGGCTAAGACAAAAGCACAAAAACACAAAGCAAAGAGAAAGGAAAAACAGAAACAACGTCGAATCAAGAATTCCCTGGCTTTTCAGAAGGAAAAGGCCGACTTTCTGTTCAATGAATCTTTATGGCTCAGGGATCAGGGGAAGTTTGAGGAGGCGCTCTCTTATGCTGAAAAGGCCCTCAGATTAGATCCGAAAAATAAGGAGATGCTCCATGAAATGGGGTACCTCGGATATCGTATGAACAGGACCGATGTGGAGCTTAAAGCTCTTCTGGCGCTTTATGATAACGAATTCATAAAAAATGAACAGATGCCGGGTTTGTGCATTCTTCTGGAAAAGGAGGGAAAGTATGAACATGCGTTAAGTATAGCGGAAGAAACCCTGCCTCTTATCTCCAAAATGAAGATTCGTAATAAAAAAACGACCCGGGCGGATATTCTTCAAATCCAGAAGTATTGCAAGCTCGCCGCCAGCCAAGCCTTCCCCCCTGGCAAGCGAGAGCGCTACGGACAAGGTTCCAAACGAACAGACAGAGAGAAGACGCTGCCGCACATTCCGGAATCAGTTGAGGCATCAGCCCCTCCCAAAAAGGAAACATATCCCGAATTTCGTACAAATCCAGCCTCTTTGCCGGAAATACCGGTATCGATCAATCTCAATTCACCAGCTTTCGAACAAACTCTGGCCAACGGGCAATTTACCCCTCTTGAACGCTATGAACTTACTCTTGAAGGCTATCAGATACGCTTTAAAGAGTCTTTCGAAAATCTCATCTGTTTCAACAACATTAAAGATGTTCGCTCATTATGGTATCAGGAAGAGACGGCCAGAAAGGTGCTGAAGAGCTTTCGTGGCAGAGCGCTGCTGTCGGATGAGGTGGGACTTGGGAAGACCATCGAGGCATTGATCGTATTTAAGGAATACATTCAGCGTGGTATGGTAAAGAGCGCTTTGATTCTTACACCAACTCCTCTTGTGAGCCAGTGGCAGGGAGAATTGAAAACAAAATTCGGACTCGATATCCCTTCCACAGATGATCCGGATTATCGTATGAAAGGGCTTTCTTTTTGGAAAGAGCCCTTTGTCCTGGCGTCCATCAACCTTGCAAAGTCAAAGAATAACTTTTCGGTGGTCACAGAAAGAGAATACGATATGGTCATTGTAGATGAAGCCCACCACCTCAAGAATCGCAATACACTTAACTGGAAACTTGTCAATGCTCTGAAAAAAAGGTTTTTGCTTCTTCTTACAGCTACCCCTGTGGAAAACAACTTGATGGAGCTCTATAATCTCGTTACTCTTCTAAAACCGGGCCAGTTGAAAACAGCTTTGGAATTTCGCAAAGAGTTTATGACCCGCGGGGATCCCACAGACCCCCAAAACCGCAGCAAGCTTAAAGAACTTCTTGGTCAGGTCATGATCCGAAATACCAGGGCATTGGCAAAGATTGACATACCTCCACGATTCGCTCAGACCATCAAGCTCGATCCAGATAAAAATGAAAACGAACTCTACGAAAGAATCTCTGTACTGGTGCAGAATATCAACAAGACAAACGGCACAGGCCATAAACTGCTGCTTAAGAATCTATTAGAAGAAGCGGGTTCTTCTCCACGCGCTGTTAGTCTCACCCTTTCCCGTGTTCTCGCCAAAAATGACCTCTTGCTTGAACAGAAAAAGGAGATTCGGGCCATCAACAATCTGTGCCGCTCACTGGATCATACCCGCAAAAACAAGTTTCTCCTCAAACTGATACGATCGTCACCAGGGAAAAAGATCATCTTTGTCAAGTACCTTGGCACACTGGATCATATATCTGATTTTCTCTCTTGGGAAGAGATTCCCCATGCACTTTTTCACGGCAGCATGGACAATCGGAAAAAGGATGAACAGATTAAGAGTTTCAGGAAAGACAAGGATGTTCTCGTAACCACGGAGATCGGAGGTGAAGGCCGCAATCTCCAGTTTTGCCATCAGATGGTCAACTATGATCTCCCCTGGAATCCTATGAAGATCGAACAGCGGATCGGACGTATCCACCGTATCGGGCAGGAAAAAGAAGTGATGATTTACAACCTGTGCGCCACTGGCAGTGTGGAAGACTATATTCTTGAGGTGCTGGATAAAAAGATCAATATGTTTGAAATGGTAATCGGTGAAATTGATATGATCATGGGAAGAGTCAAGGGCGAGCAGGAGTTCTCTGACATGGTATATAGCATCTGGATCAATTCATCCTCTGAAAAAGAAAGACAAAAGTCTTTTGATCAACTTGCGACCAGACTGAAGAGCTCTAAAACTCTTTATAAAAAGACCAAAGAACTGGATGAAAAACTATTTGGGGAAAACTATGAGCTTTAAGCCTGATCAAGAGATAGAACACTTTGTCTGTCGATTCCTTGAAACGCACGGAGCGGTGCTGGAAGAGAATGGTAAAGAATTCGAGGTGCTCTTGTCTGAAAGTTTGTCCGGATTGCTTAAAACTCCCGAACATATTCACATCAACAGGGGCTTTGTTCCAGACACTCCAGACGCTGATCCTGAGTCCAGGCACACATATTCCATCAATTACGGCTCGCACCTCCTCGAGAAAATGGTCAATGCTGCATGTGCTCAGGTTCCCTTGCTTGCCTGTCAGATCGAGTTTGACTACCTCAAGAGCGCTGGTTTCGAAAGATTGATCAACGAACAGTTTTCCTTCTTTGGAGCCGTGGGAAGTGTGGAAAGCACAGCAAAAATCAAGACAAAATACCTTTTCCTGACGTGTCGTTATATTGCCCAGAGTGACGAACAAAAGGAGGGGCTTGTAAGACTGATATTTAATCTTGAGACAGGCGCGCATGTCCAGCATATGGCTGATATGCTCTCCTTGGCAGCCAGGGATTTTAAAATAGAAAAAAAAGGGGTTGCCTGGAAAAACAAACAGATTAAAGAGATTATGGAATGGATAAAGAGACAAATGAAAGAGAGCATTACAGAAAAGATATGCCCTTTTCAGGAAAGCATGACAAGGAGATTCAGGCGGGATGTGTCAAATCTCGAAGAATATTATGCCAGTCTAAAAGAGGAAATGGAAAAAAGCCTTGAACGACCCGGTCTCTCAGATCAACTGATCAAGGACAGGCAGGAAAAGATCACCCTTCTTCCTGATGAGCTGGCAAGAAAAAAGGATGACCTGTTCAAGAAATACAGCGTCAAGGTAAAAGTGGAACCCTGTAGCGCCATGTTGATCAGTACACCGGCAATTAAGATTCTCTATAAAACATCCATTGGCAGAAAAAGAAAGAATCTCTCCCTGATCTATAATCCGGTTACCAAATCCGTAGATCCGCTTGTCTGTCAGGAGTGTGGGAGAAGTGCCACAAACATCTATTTTAATGATCGTCTGCACCTGCTTTGCCCCGCTTGTAGTGACAGATGATTTATTCACCTTTTCCCCAGAATTTCCACCATTTTTTTCGCATTTCGCGGGCTTCCTGACCTTCCTCAGAGCCTTTACCTAATTCTTTCTGCACCTGCTCAAATTTTAAATCCAACAATTCTGCAACTCGTCCAAGTACCTTTTCAAAGTTAAACCCATTTGATTTAAGATGATATTTGTTGGACTGTGCCG